>DAOTTD010000374.1:0-7496 GCA_034438015.1 Ktedonobacteraceae bacterium
GCGATGTGACACAAGTTGGCGACAGCTCCGCATCTTTCAACATCACTTATTCTTTTATTGATGGTTATAAAAAGAAACAATCCTATGATGCTTTCTACTATGATAGCGGACGATCGTGGAAAATTAATGTCATTTGACATGTTAAAAAACCGGTTTGCCACGATATGTGCCCACGTAGCCAAGCGCTTTTAGCAGGCATCCCTGCCACCATAAAATGGCGTGTCATCGTTTTCTTGTTTTTAGCTACTCATAACTCATCTATTTGCTCCTCTTTTTTGCGACGTGCGCCATGATATTTGGCAGAAAAGCCAGCAAATGCGGCAAAAAGGTCGCATTTTGAGCTGATCTCAGGTATACTTGACAGAAGATGAGGAAAAGAGCTACACGATTTCGGCGCAATTCACGGGAAGACAGCCATGAGAATGACCTCCGAAGAATTCCATATCTGGAGCCAGCGTCTTCAGCTCTCTAAAGAAACTGAGGCGCTCATTACAGCCATTCGCTCTTCGCCTCCTGTCCGCCGTGTGACCGGACGAGTCAATAATGTGACAGGACGTTATCCCAGCCCCAAAATGGGGATGTCCATCCAGTTTGAAAGTGAGCATGTGGAGTTTTGGGCCATCTATGGCATGGAAAGAGATGATGATGTCTTGGAGTTTTACGATCAGCCTTCTCGCATCCCGCTCTTCTATCGCGCTAAATCAGGCCACAAGACTACCCAATGGCACACCCCGGATTTCTTTGTCTTACGCCGCACATCCGCTGGCTGGGAAGAGTGGAAGCAGGCTTCATCACTTGATATTCTGGCCGCAGATAAGCCCGCTCGCTATCAGCAGAGCGGGACCGGGCAGTGGATCTGTCCGCCAGGGGAGGCGTATGCACAGTCTCTAGGACTGATCTATCGATTGCGTTCCTCCGCTGAGTTCCACCCGCTAGAAATTCAAAACCTGAAGTTTCTCCAGAACTTCTGGGCACATGAGGTCCCCCCAAACCCACAACAAGAAGTGATTGCCTTGGCTCATATCAAGGTTCATCCTGGTATCCCTGTAAGCGAACTGCTTGCCACTTACCCTGATCTTCCGGTCGATGTCCTTTGGGTTCTCCTCAGTACTCGTCGAGCGTTCACCGATCTTTCCGCGACCTTGTTGATGAATCATGATCAGGTCACCCTCTATGCAGATGAAAAGCAAGTTCCGCTGCAGAACCTTCGGGAGTCCGTCGCTCTGATGACTCCACTGCACAGTCAGCCTGTCGCCTGGGATGGGCGAATCTGGAGGATCGAAGCATGGGGAGAGATGGTGCAATTGCGACCAGAAATCGGCGAGAAACTTTCGCTTCCACTCATTGAGTTTGAGCACCTTCAACAGGAGGGCTCTCTTTGGGTCGTGGACGAAGCCTTCCCCTCTCCCATGATACCGGAGGTTCGGCAGATTCTCGAACATGCCAGCCCCAGAGCACAACAGGCGGCGAATCAACGGATGACACACATGCTGGCCTATGCTCGTGGCGAACCCACTACAGCCCCAAAGCGTTCTGTCCAACGGTGGTGGAGTGCGTACCAGGAAGCCGAAATACAATATGGATGCGGCTACTTGGGACTCCTTGATCGGGTGGCAGCACGAGGAAACCGGACCGCGCGTATCCCCGATGCGTCTCTGCGTCTCCTGGAGGCGTATTTGCAGACGCACTACGCGGCTCCCCAAGCTAAAAGCGCGGCGGCAGTCTATCGGCAGTATCGTGGGAAGTGTGAACAACAGGGGATTCCTCCCGTGAGCGAGCGCACCTTTTACCGGGTTCGCGCCCGTTTCACGACCAACGAAGTGGTCGCAACCCGTCGGGGACGACGTGCTGCCTACGCCTCTCAACCCTTTTACTGGTTAGATCAGACCACCCCGCGTCATGGAGAGCGTCCCTTTGCACTGGCACATGTAGACCATACTGAGTTGGATATTGTTCTCGTTTCGTCGATCACTGGAAAACCTCTGGACAAACCCTGGGCCACGTTCCTGACAGATGCCTACAGTCGCCGTGTTCTTGCCTGCTATGTGACGTACGATCCCCCTAGCTATCGGTCAGTGATGATGGTCTTTCGAGAGTGCGTGAAGCGCCATCAGCGCTTGCCACAGGAATGTATGGTTGATCGCGGCTCCGAATTCGGAAGCGTCTACTTTGAGACGTTGCTCACGCGCTACTTTGTCACGAAAAAAGAGCGTCCGGCCTCGCGACCTCGAACAGGTTCAATCATCGAGCGACTCTTTGGGACCGTCACGACGCAACTCCTGCATCAATTGCTGGGCAATACACAAGCCACGAAGAAGCCGAGACTTCTGACACGTGAGGTTGACCCCAAACATCTGGCCGTCTGGACGCTCCCCAGGTTTGGAGCTAGACTGTGCCAGTATGCCTACGAGGTGTACGATCAGATGGATCACCCCGCTTTGGGACAGAGTCCGCGTGAAGCGTTTGCGCAGGGAATGCAGCTTGCTGGACTGCGCACCCATTGTCTGATTCCGTACTCAGAAGAGTTCCTCCTGCTCACGTGCCCGACAACGCGCACTGGGTGTGCAAAGGTGGATAAAGCGCGCGGCATCCTGGTCAACGGGTTACGCTACAGTCATCCTCTGATGCGTTCTTCACAGGATGTAGGAAAGTGTGTGCCAGTGCGGTATGAGCCTTTTGATATGAGCCGAGCGTATGCATTTGTCGAAGGGCAGTGGTTGCCGTGTACAGCCGACGCCTTTCTCCAGGTCCAGGGACGCTCGGAACGAGAATGGGAACTGATCCTGGATGAATGGCGTGAACACATGCGACAACACGGAAAAAAGCGAGTTACCGTCAATGGCTCACTACTCGCTCAGTTCTTGGAAGAAGTGGCAACCGAAGAACAATTGTTGCTCCAGCAGCAACGCGATCTCGAAGGGCTTCCCATTCGTGAGGCCATTGTCGGCCCGTCCCAGATGATGGGCCTGCTCCCCAGCGCAGACCCGCAAGAGATGGACGAAGAGCTTGATCTGGCAACTCTTCCCCGCTATGAGGAGTATCGCTAAGATGGCATACCTGACAGGAGAGGCCAGAGCACAACTGGATGCCTTTAAGGCTGTCACCGTGAGGCATGAGCACCTGACGCGCGTTGATGAGCAATTGTCCTTGTGGGTCGAAGAGCATACCGATGCCACGCATGTGCTGCTGTGTGGCCCAGGTGGTGTTGGGAAGTCGAGAGTCCTCGCCGTCGTGGCAGAACGATTCGCCAGAGAGGAACTGGATCGCTTCATGGTTCCAATCCTCTTGCTGGAGCCGATCCCGCCAGATCAGGGGCCCTACCTGCGGTTGGATTACTACTGGCAAATCATCAACGCGCTCAAAGGGCATCTTCTGGTCAAAGAACTTCTAGGGAACGTGGCTCACCTCATGGACGCTCCCAAAGCGACTCGCTCAAAACTGGGTGCGATCGATTGGCTGAAGGTACGCGGAGTGGCAGAGCAAGCCCTGATCCGCGCGCGCGTCAAAGCGGTGTTCGTCGATGAAGGACACCGCTTGATGCAAGGGGATGGGAGTCACAGTGTCGATGAGCAACTGGAATGGCTGAAGTCGTTAAGCAATCGCACCAATGTGTTACACGTTCTCGCTGGTCCCTATGCCTTGTTCGGGTTTCGCAATACGAGCGGACAACTCGCTCGTCGTGGTCGAGATATTCATTTCGCACGCTATCACGTTGAGAACAAAGAAGAACGCAAAGCATTTGCGGGGGCCGTGCAGTATCTGCTCGAACGGGTACCGCTCTCCTGTGACGTGGATGCCTTTCTCAAACGCTGGCGGTGGTTTGCCGAAGGCTGCGTGGGTTGCATTGGGATATTAAAGGACTGGCTGGTTGATGCGGTGGCGGCAACCTTGGTACAGGAAGGGACCAGCTTGACCGAAGAGATCCTCACTCGAACCATGCCTCATCCGGCCAGACGAGTCAGTCTGGAGATGGAGGCACGTGCTGGCGAACACAAAGTAGCTCTCCACGATCGCGAGAGTGCGAAGCAGTTCCAGGCGCTGCTGAAAAAGCCTGCCAACGCAGAAAACGCGGAGGCGACACAAGCGCAAGGCCGTATGCCTGGAGCGCCACTCCCAACAGGAACAGAGCAGGAAGCGGAGCCCGTCTCTGCAACGTTGCCCATGCCGCAAGTTGCTCCCAAACCCACCAAGCTCCGCGTGGGTCAGCGTGCCCCTGAACGCGATCCCGTTGGGGAAACGGATATTCTCTCTGTGCGGAAAACTGCTGGATGCTCTTTTACCGAAGTCATTTCGGTGACACCGTCTCAGATGGAAGAAGCCGGAGTTTCACGCTTTGAGTGTCCAACCTGTCTTGCTGTGAGGGATATCCAGCCAAAGGGAGGCCGGGTAAAGTTTTCCTGGCACCCCAAACGTACGACCAGCACCCCAAATCACGGCTTGCGCTGGGTGAAGCGAGAAAGCGCCTGGAAACTTTCTGAATGAACAATGGGAACTCGGGGAAACGAACACCTGAACATGCTTCTGGCGGTACAAGATGCCAAGAGAAGAACCGGGCATGTCAACCGAAGTCAAGTCGTATCAATACTGTTTCCGCTCGCAACAGGACGAAGCGGCAGCAGGAGAATCCACAGTCCAAGCGAAGGAACAAACCGAGCCAGCGCGGAATTTAGATTCTCGTAAGGAGGAGACGCGATGAATGAGCAGACCTACCTGCTCTCCTTTGGGGGAGTTTCGTCGGCAGAAGCGAACAGGTATGCAGAGGAATTGCGAGAGGCTCTTTTAGATGCCACCGCTGAGATCGCTGTGCAGCGGCAACGGGAGAATCTGCTGGCCCAGGATCTGGGGGCTACCCTGGTGCTGATCATGGGAACGCCAGCGTTAGTGGCGGCAGTGAAAGCTATTGGTAACTGGCTGCAAAAACGTCACAGCGCAACGCTCACCATTGTGACGGCGGAGAAGAAGATTGTCGCAGAGAATCTGACGAACAAAGATGCGGCGAACTTACTTCAACTGTTCCTAGCGCAAACCGCTGAATACAAGGAGTCCGATCCATGAGTACATCCACTCTTCCACCCACTGCTCCTACCACCCTCGCCATCCTGCTTGGTGCCAGTGCTTGGCCGCATTCCCCGGGCTTGCAGCCATCGCAAGCCTTCGTGCATGCTGCGCAGGGGTTCAAGTATTACGTGCTCGATCGGCAAGGCTTTGGCCTGCCGACGGCAAATCTCTTGGATTTGTTCGATGCACCTTTGAGCGCCTCCGATCAGTTGGAACTGCTTGGTTCCTTCCTGGAACAACGGGCACAGGCGCTCAAAGCAGTGAATCAGGCGAAGCGCGATGTCGTGGTCTATTTCGTTGGGCATGGCGGCTTTGCCGGTTCATCTGCGGATTTTTACCTTCTGCCTCACCGTGCGAATGCCAGCAGTTTGAGAGCATCGGGCATAGCCATCGACGCACTGGCGGAAGTGTTGCGAGAAAGGGCCCGCCAGATGCGGCGGTACCTGTTTCTGGACTGTTGTTTTGCTGCTGCCGCTTTTCGCTCCTTCCAGGGAGGACCAGATCAGACTGCCATTATGAAAACGCTGAATGCCTTTCATGTGCAGGCCAGAAGCAGCGGCTTTCCCGGAAAAGGGACAGTCCTCCTCTGTTCTTCTGATCAGAAATCGCCTTCCCTGCTCTTGCCCGACGAGAGTTCTACGATGTTCTCTTCTGCCTTGCTCGATGTCCTCAGGAACGGAGATCTCCACCGGCCCCCCCAACTGTCATTGCGCGACCTTAAAGAGTTGGCAGAGGGCCGACTGGCTGCGCTGCCAGAGAAAAACGCCCCTCGTCCTGGTCTGTACTCTCCTGATCAGAGCGAAGGCGACGCGGCTGACGTCCCCTTTTTTCCAAATCCTCGCGCCCAGGTAGCCATCCCTCCTCAGCATTGGGCCACGCTTCCACATCCACCAACCCCTAAGCAGCCTAAACGCCTGCGCACACCACTTGTCGTCGCCTTGATCTCGCTGATCCTGCTTCTCCTTGCAGGAGGGAGTCTTGGCATCTATGGGGCTGCTACAGGCAACTGGCCATGGAAGGCATTTTTTCCGGCAGGGAGGGTCACCGAGTTCTCTGTCCTCACAGCCAATAGCCACCCAGCCGGGATCACAGCCGGACCTGATGGCAATCTCTGGTTTACCGAGAACAAGGGCAACAAAATCGGACGCATCAGCCCCAGCGGCACGATGATCACTGAGTTCCCTGTCCTCACAGCCAGCAGCGGGCTAGTCGAGATCACAGCCGGACCTGATGGCAATCTCTGGTTTACCGAGTACCAGGGCAACAAAATCGGACGCATCAGCCCTAGCGGCACGATGATCACTGAGTTCTCTGTCCTCACAGCCAATAGCCACCCAGTCGGGATCGCAGCCGGACCCGATGGCAATCTCTGGTTTACCGAGGGCTATAGCAACAAAATCGGACGCATCAGCCCCAGCGGATCAGTGCTGCCCGAGTTCGCTCTCCCAGCAGCCAACAGCCGCGCCATCGGGATCGCAGCCGGACCTGATGGCAATCTCTGGTTCACGGAGACTGTTGGCGATAAAATCAGGAAAATCGGGCGCATCAGCCCCAGTGGCAAGATCACCGAGTTCGCTCTCCCAGCAGCCAACAGCATCCCATCCGGGATCGTAGCCGGACCCGATGGCAATCTCTGGTTTACCGGGCTTGATGGCAACCAGATCGGACGCATCAGCCCCAGCGGATCAGGGATGATCAATGAGTTCCCTGTTCCAACAGCCAGCAGCGAGCTAGTCGAGATCGCAGCCGGACCCGATGGCAATCTCTGGTTTACCGAGTACCAGGGCAACAAAATCGGGCGCATCAGCCCCAGCGGCACGATGATCACCGAGTTCTCTGTCCTCACAGCCAATAGCCACCCAGCCGGGATCACAGCCGGACCTGATGGCAATCTCTGGTTCACGGAAGCTGATGGCAACCAGATCGGACGCATCACATCCGGCAAGTGATTCGAGGAGAGAGCGTGGTACAGTCATTTGTCAGGATAATTGCACGACTTGTCAGGTTACGTGCCTCGCTGGCTAGCGCCTTCAGCAGAAGGTCTCTAGCGCCGAACCTGGCGTGACATCAGCACGAAGACAACCTGAGCTTGATGCGCCTTTTATCTCACCTATTCATGAAATCTGCGCCATTTTATGTGACAAAATTGGCAGTTCCATTCTTGGTGAAGAGAGACGAAAAAGATGAGCTACAATGACTTGGCATTTTATGTGGCAGAGACCAAGGCTCAAAAATCATCTCGAAGCGCCTCTCAAGGCAAATCTCGGCATTAATCCTGGCAGAAACGCGCCTTTAATCAAGTCAAATGACAGTTTCAATGGCGACATTGATCAAATCTGCCGGAGTGTCCATGGTCTGGACCGCCGTGTAGATCGCGTGTGCGGCGACATGACGAATCGTTTTCCCGTCACTCTTGATTTCGAGATGCGCTCGAATCG
>DAOTTD010000375.1:0-9852 GCA_034438015.1 Ktedonobacteraceae bacterium
CCTGGTCGCTGTTTCGCGAGGCGGGAAGCGCTTCTGGGCCCATCGAAGCCATTATCGACGACGTGTGCTTCGCAGACGCTCCCGTCCAAGGTCTCATACGCCCTTATAACTACGGTTGTAGTACTAGAGAGCCTGGCTAATCAGTCTCTCGGTCAAGGGCTAGATGCAAGCCCCCGTCATTTATGCGGGGGTCCGGTGACATTCCTTCGTTGTGTTCCGTTATAGTAGTGACGAGCGAAACTTATTTTTCCACCGGTCACATTCTCTCGTCGCGTTCCGTCATAGTAGTGACGAGCGAAACCCGGCCGATGTGACAGGGAGATCGGCTCCCGTAGAACGCAAGCGGGCGACCTCGTCAACGTTCAATCGGCATGTAGGGGCGGCATTCATTGCGCCCTGGTGGCTGGACGAGGGCGCAATGAATGCCGCCCCTACATACGGCTAGTATCAAGTAGAAGGAGTCGTTCATGAATCAAGGTATCAGTTTAGTCGTCTACCCGGTCAAAGACATAGCTCAAGCGAAGACGCTCTACAGCACGCTTTTGGGTGTAGAGCCTTATGTGGATGGGGCGTATTATGTTGGCTTTCGGGTGGGAGACCAGGAAATAGGATTAGATCCTCATGGCCATCACCAGGGCTTGACGGGACCTATCAGCTACTTTCCCGTTAGCGACATTCGTGCCAGTCTGCAAACATTGGTAGACGCTGGCGCGCAAATCCAGCAAGAGGTCAGAAATGTCGGTGGGGGAATGCTGATTGCATGGGTCAAAGACGCAGATGGGAACATCACCGGGCTTCGGCAATTACCGTAGGCACACGTGAGACATATCTGTTTTCCTGTCTAATCTCCTCACAACTCCATCACAAGTGCTAATACTGAGCGGACAGGCTGCAAGCAGGGTAGTTGAGAATACGAGGTGTTTGCAGTACAATGATGCACAGAAAAAATGTGAGTGATTGACAAGGAACGGATCATGGCAAAACAGAAACAATCCAACATCTCGGCGGCGCAGAGGCGCGAGCAACAGCGCCAGCAGCGCCAGAGCCGGTTGGAAGGCGCGCAGGCGAAAGCGGCGGTGGCGAGCAGTTCGACTGCTCGCCCAAAGCCGCTCCAGCAGAATCGGCGCAAGCGCGTGCGCAGGGGTTGGGATCAGCGATATATGATCCCAATCGTCGTGGTACTTATTGTAGGCATCATCGGCATCTTCGTGCTTATTTCGCACCTGGAAAACCAGCCCGCGCAGGCTCCCACGCTTACCAGCTCGCAGGTCTTCAACGCGGTGACGCACGTTAACCCGGCGACACTGGAATCTGTAGGTACGGGCGGGGTGAAGAGTCCATTTCAGATTATGAAAAGCTCAGGCTCTTCGTCGCTGCCGCCGCTAGTCGGCCCGACGGGTAAGCCAGAAATGCTCTATATTGGCGCGGAATACTGCCCATACTGCGCGGCACAACGTTGGGCGATGGTTGTGGCGCTCAGTCGTTTCGGCACCTTCAGCCAGCTCTACCAGATCACGTCGTCCAGCACGGATATCTTTCCAAACACCCCATAGGCGTCAAGTGAAGCCCCAGACGGGTGCGCCTAAGAGCAGGCGGGAAGCCGAGGGGCGCCTGGCGCGAGCCGGAATAGAACCGTTTCCTTGAATACCTTGCACGATCAAGACCAGCGCTTTGCGCAACGAAAGGCGACCGGTGAGCCCATAGACCAGAGTCGAGACATTCTCACGGATCACTTCGGTCACAGCCAACAGGCTGGGATGGGGATCATCCCAGCAAGCCAGGATGGTCAACCCATGCTGCACCAGCATGGCCAACCGTTTGGCGTAGACCTCACAGAGAATGCGTTGCGGGTTCTTGGTCCGCCATTCATCCAGCAAGCACTGCTCTTTCCACAATTTGAAGAGCCGTTCGATCTGCCAGCGGGCTCGCAGCAGAGCTTGCGCCTCGCTCAGGGAAAGCAGGTGGGCGGGCACCGAGGTCACCACGAGGGTCCAACGAGCCACCGCCAGCGTGCGCGCTGGCACCGGTTTTTGGTGGGTGCGGGCCTCCTCGCGGATGCGGGCCTCCCGTTTGGCAACGGCTTCATCCGGGACACGCCAGGCCAGCAGTCGGACCTCCAGCTCGCCCCTGGCTCCCAAACGGACAAGCGTGTCCAGAGGCGCTTGCCCGGCCCCAGGCCAGCAGTCCAGCAACTCCCCCCGCTGATCGTTGATCCAGAGAGTGATGGGATCTTTCAAACGGATCAAGAAGAAGATCCCCTGCGCACTCAAGTGAGCCAGCCAGTACAGAGCAAAGTCGCCCAGATCGGCGATCCACAGGCTCCCGGGTTCCATCGGTTGCTCAGCTAGGTCCGTGTGTCGATCATGAGTGCGAGCCGAGTGCAGATACGGGCCTTGCAACGGGCCTGCTCGCAGATTCCAGCGCACACCCAGTTTGAGCGACGCTTCGGTCAGGGGAGCCTGACTGTGCTTGCTGTTGCCGCCACAGCCTTGCCACACGCTCGCCAAGGCCGCAGGCAAGGAAACGGTACTGCTCTCCTCGATCCAGACGGCGGCACAGCGCGAGAGCAAAGGGATCGACACCTCGTGGGAGGCGGTGACCACCAGGCTGACCGCATGCTGCAGCCGATCAAGCAACCAGGCAGCGGTTCGCTCCGTAAAGTGAGCCTCGATCTGCTGGTTCTGCACGCGCAGGCCAAAGCTCCCAGCAAAGCGAGCCAGGGCGCTCGACCCTGCTTCTGGATGCGGCAACCACCCCAACACCAGCACGTAGGCCAGAGTGGTGCCACTGAAGAGACGTTCACGCAACCCATGCTTCCGAGCCCATTTGGGAGCCTCCTGCTCAAAAACCGTTTTCAAGGTCTCAGACACCTGTGCTCTACTACTCATACCACGACTCCTTGGGAAGTGATGAAGATTCAATGCTATCTTCTCACAGGAGTCCTTTTTTGTCTCTCTTTTCTCCTGCTTTCTGGCCCTTGAGAGCCTTCACTTGACGCCTATGGGATATCTTTCCAAACACCCCCACATTCAGCTTTTACTCTGGCCTGTACAAAACGCCGCTCTATACCAGCCAGTATATCGACTTTGTCCCGGTAGAAACCCTCGGCAATACGCTAAACAGTAGTGGCACCTACCCTACGCTGCAGCAGCTGGTGCGAGCCGTAGGATGTTTCTAAAGAAGGTGCAAAAAAGCTGAGGAGAGGAAACATGCAACCATTGCCTTGGCAGCCATCTGTCGAGCTTTCGGCCCAAGAGGAACAGATTGTGAAACGGATACGGAAAGCGAAACTGTTTGTGTTTCTGCGCCAGCACCGACACGAACTGTTCGATGAAGCGTTCCAGCAAGAATTGGCTACCTTGTACCGGAAAGCAGAGCGAGGGCAGCCTCCGGTAGCCCCAGCGATGCTGGCTCTGGCGCTGATCCTGGAGGCATATACAGGGGTCTCCGATGATGAAGTCATTGAGGCGACCGTGATGGACCGGCGGTGGCAGCTTGTCCTCGATTGTATCGATACCGGGGAGGCTCCTTTTAGCAAAGGAACGCTGGTGGCTTTCCGCCAGCGGCTGATCGAGGGACAGATGGACCGACGGCTCATCGAACGAACCATCGAGATTGCGAGCCAAAGCCAGGCATTTGGGTCACGACCATTACGCGCTGCCTTGGATAGCAGTCCATTGTGGGGAGCGGGACGAGTTGAGGATACCTACAACCTGGTGGGACATGCGCTCAAAAAGGTCATGCGTGTGGTGGCCGACCAGCAGGGGAGAGAACTGATGGAAGTGGGGAAAGAGGCTGGGGCAGAGGTGGTCTGCGGGACAAGTCTGAAGGCGGCGCTGGACCGGGATTGGGATCAACAACTGCAGAAAGATGAGGCGCTCACACTGATTCTGCAGGTGCTACACACCGTCGACGCCTGGGTCCAGCAGTTGAGCGATCCAGAAGACAAAGCTGTGGCCGACCCGGTTCTGGCAATTGCCAAACAGGTTGGGGAACAAGATGTGCAAACCAGCGAAGAGGGAAAGGTGAGTCTCGTCAAGGGAGTTGCCAAAGACCGGCGCATCAGTGTCGAAGACTCCGAAATGCGCCACGGACGCAAAAGCCGAAGTGTGCGGGTGGATGGATACAAGCGCCATGTGCTGCACGATCTGGATACTGGTCTCATTCGAGCAGTGGGCATCACGCCTGCGAATATGCCCGAAGCTAGTGTAACTGAGGAGATCAGCGTAGATCTTGATCGGCAAGACGTCTGTTTGAAAGAATTGCATATCGATCGGGCCTATTTGAGTAGCCATCTGGTTCGCAAACGCTCCGATAACCTGGAGATCTATTGCAAAGCTTGGCCGGTTCGCGTAGGCAAACGGTTTCACAAACAAGCCTTTAGCTTGGACTGGGAACAGCAGATCATCCGGTGTCCAGCTTCGCAAGAGATGCCTTTTATGCTTGGTGGCACCGTTCACTTTCCCAAAGAGATCTGCGCCCAGTGTCCCTTGCAACCCCAATGCACCACCAGTCCCAAGGGGCGCAGCGTCAGCATTCATCCCGACGAGGCGTTGCTTATCGAATTACGCCAACGCCAACAAACATCACAAGGACGGACCAAACTGCGCGAACGGGTAGCTGTCGAACATACCCTGGCCCATGTGGGTCGATGGCAAGGGCGACGCGCACGCTATCGCGGACTGCGCAAGAATCTCTTCGATCTACGCCGGTGTGCTGTGGTCCACAATCTGCACGTCCTCGCCCGTTCCCAGGCGCTTCCTGCTGACTTTCAGGCTGCGGCTTGATTTCTTGACCGGCACTCTAGCACTATTCATACGGGCTATGATCTTTCTCTGGGTCAGGCACACGTAGCCCTGTACCGCTGAATGAAAGCAACGGGTATCGACCCACTGGCTCACCTCGCCTGCTTCGTCTGCGCCATGGAGAGCTTGTGGAGCCAACCCAATATGTCACTGAAGTGCAATTCCCTGTCGCAAAGCAAGCTAACGAACATCTTTTAACCAAAAAGAACGAGCAGCCTGCGCTCCTCGTCTGCGATAATCAGCCTGTTGTTGCGTGGAACGGGATAGATCTCCGCACGCTCCCACAACGGCCCGGTAACGCTGGTGCCGCTGCCGATCTGCACGCCGCGTTCACGCAGCGCATTGAGGAGCTCACTGGCGTTGAAGAGGAAGATCGACTCGATCACCCAGGGGCTGGCGATGCCCAGTGATGAGGCGTCGGGTCCGGCCAGGACAAGGTAGTAATCCGGCAGTGCTTCCAGCTTTATGTTCAGCAGACCGTCGTGCCTGGGATGCCACTGAATATCCACTGTCTGCCCGGCGAGTGCGCCTGAGCTGAAGCGACCATCATATCCCCTGCGTTTGCCCGTCTCCTCGAGCGCGATACGAAAGATAATCGAAGCGATATATTCACCAATATTGTTTGCCTGCGCCGTACGCCCAATCAACGTAGAGATCTTGTCGTCGATCGTGTTCCTTGATTTCAGCAGGCTCGCCAGGCGTGGAAGATCACTCATGCAACATTCCTTTCTAAGCGCGATTAATATTGGCGGTCACGATCTTCCACGTGCCGTCCGACTGCTGCCCCACGATGTAGTAGCCCTGGTAGGTGCTTACCTGCGTGCCCGTGCCTGATGCCGCGTCCTCGGTTGATTGAATAGTGATGTTTACCTGTACGCTTCCATCGTTCTGTACTGTGGTATCCCCAAGAGTGATGTTGTCGTGGCGAGTATGGGCGAAGCCTTGTTGAAATTGAGCATAGCTTTGTGGATAGTTGACCCATAGATTATAAGCACCTCGATAGTCTTTATTGTTAATATCAGTATAGTACTGTTGGACCGTCGCCTGTGCCGCCAGCGTTGGTTGTGGTGTTGGAGATGGCGTCGGCGATGACTGGGAAGTAGGGGATGGTTGGGCGGCTGGCGTGTTCTGCGTCTGGGTGGCGGGGGATGGTTGTGGGGTAGGCACTACGGTGGGCGTCGCCGCATTGTTGTTACCTGCTAGCCAGGGAAGGTGAGATGGTCCCAGTATAAAAAATGCTGCCGAAGCCATGCCTACCAGGAAGACGAGTAGAAGTGCCAGGATGAAGGGCCATTTTGGCGTCTTGCGTGGCGGCGATGGATAGCCTGGATCGGTCGAAGGGTAAGTGCCGGGTTGAGAAACTCCCGGCGGGACATAGTTGCCGCCGGGCTGGGAGGGATAGATGGGTGTGTGGTATGAGGGAGAATTGCCGCCGCTCTGTACGCTGGGTGACGAAGGAGAATTGCCGGGTGGCGGATAGGCGGCTTCCGGCATCTTATTGGAGGGGTAGGTGCCGCCAGATTGCATAGGGTAGCCTGATTGCGGTAGTGGCGTATATGGCGGTTCTTTCAACTGTGTGTTATTATCACCATGCCCTATGATGGTTGCGTCGTTCCCGCCTACTGGCGCATCTGGCGTCGCCACATCGAATTCCGTCACCGTCCCACAGCGCGGACACCTTGCGACATTAGAATTGAGGAGTAGCCCACATTGTCCGCAGAAAGCCATAATACAAGTACCTCGCAACTCTTAATAATTTTTACAGTCACAAATATTTCTCATTCATATATAGTAACATATATGCTGAGTGTATTGAACCCGATCGGATGGCGAACGCGTTGCCTTGCGCCGCGTCCGATTTAGCAGATGAGAAACGAGGATTTCATGGGCTGTCTTACCTGCCTGAATTTGAGTGGAGAGCGACGTATCTCTCCTGGACCATTCATCTACGAGGGCACTCACTGGATCGTCGATTACGCCTATCCCACCACGCACCTCGGCTGGCTCGTCATCTTGCCCAAACGTCACATCGAGGCTCTGCATGAACTCACGAAAGAGGAGTTCCAGGAATTAGCAGAGATCGAGTACAAACTGGTTCAAGTGATGCACACTGATCCCTCCATCCAGAAAGAATACCTCATGTGTTTCGCCGAGGGTGAAGGGTTTCATCATGTCCACATTCACATCGTCTCAAAGCCAGCCGATTTACCTGCGCAACTCAAAGGCCCGCGCGTTTTCGCCCTCCTGGCTGTGGATGAAGAGCACGCTATTGCTGCCCAGGAACTGACGGCGTTTTGCGAGGAATTCACGCGCAAGTTGGAGGCAATGCGCTAGCGCCGCTGCTCCTTTTCTCCCGTTCTCCCGTATGAATCTTGCCAAACGCATCTGAGCGTGTTATTCTGGTACGCATGATCTAACTGCCTGTTTCTGATCTGGGAGAGCACCGCTATGAGGCAAGAGGAATCTGGTGTGCTACCGCAGCGCGGGACCTTGCTGCGACGCGCTCACGAACTGTTGGAGATGCTGGGACAGCCCACGTCCGAAGACCTGCTGATACAGCATCTCTTTGGTGCCAGCGGCAACACGAATCTGTGGACTGTGCACCTGCGCAAGGCATTGAGAAGTTCCCCGTTATTTGAGTCCAGCGGCGAGACCGGCATCGGTAGCTCGCTGCTCTGGTCTCTGAGCTCGTGGCGCAGCACGCAGCAAACGCTCGATGAGTGCGAGTTTGTGGTGGTCGATACCGAGACGACGGGTCTGCGACCCGGCCCCGATCGCGTGATCGAGGTCGCGGCGGTGCGCCTGCGCAGTGGCGCGGTTATCGACTCTTTCCACAGCCTGATCAATCCCGGTCGCCGCCTGCCGCCCTTTATCGTGAAGTTTACTGGCATTACGCCGGAGATGGTGGAGACCGCGCCTACGGCGAAGGAAATCTTTCCCGACTTCTTCTCGTTCATCGAGGACGCGACCCTGGTCGGTCACAATCTCGGCTTCGATATCAATTTTCTGGCGTACGAGGCGCGCCTGCTGGGACAGAGCTGCGCGCTGGACGGACTCGATACCATTCTGCTGGCGCGGCGCTTCCTGCCGGGTTTGAAGCGCTTCAAGCTCGATACGGTGGCCGAGTACCTGAAGATCCAGGCGCTGCATCGGCACCGCGCGCTCGGCGATGCGGAGGTGACCGCCGCTGTCTTTCTGCGCATTCTTGAACGTGCAAAGCAGCAGGGCATCGCGACGCTCGGCCATCTTAAACTCCGCGTGCAACTTCCCGTGGCGTGGAGTGGTGACATCACGCAGGTCGTTACCACCGAGAGGGGGAAGTTGTGGCGCGCCGATGGCAAGTTGGCACCCGCCGCTACGACCACCTCGCGTCCCAACGGGAGCCTCTTCCTCGATCCCGCACTGAAGCGCGAGTTTCCGACAAAGCCCGGCGTCTACCTTATGAAGGATGCCTACCAGCAGGTAATCTACGTGGGGAAGGCCAAATGCCTCAAGGACCGGCTCTCATCATACTACAGTCAGCCGCTGGGCTACACGCGCAAGATGGATGGGCTGCTGCAGAGCGTCAAGGAGATCGAGACGGTCGTGCTGGGTTCCGAACTGGAGGCCCTGCTGGTTGAGTCGCGCATGATCAAAGAGCTGCAGCCCGCGTACAATGTGCAGTTGCGCAACTACGAGCTGTATCCCTTTATTAAGATCGATGTTCAACATCCCTTTCCGCGCGTCTATGCCACGCGCGAGGTCGCCGCCGACGGCGCGCGTTACTTTGGACCCTTCCGCAGTCGGCACCTGGTCGATCTCACTATCGAATTAATGCAGAAGATCTTCCCCATTCGCACCTGTACGCGCAGTCTACCGCCGCAGGCGAAGCCCTCAGATCCTTGCCTGCGCCTGCATCTCAATCGCTGTCCCGGCCCCTGCCGCGGCGTCGACGTTGATCCCGTCGCCTATCAGCAGGTGATCGAGCAGGTCTGCGCCTTCCTGGGTGGCGAGCGTGGGGACCTGGTGGAGCGCCTGCGCTGCCAGATGTTCGAGGCATCGCAGCAGTTGAACTTTGAGCGTGCTGCCTGGCTCCGTGACGCCATTCGCAGCGCCGACGAGATCCTGATCGGGCAACGACTGATCACCGGCGCTGTCGAAGCCAACAACCTGTTCATCGTCTATCCCTCGGCGCAAGAGGGCCACAACGAGATCTTCCTCATTCGGCATGGACGCCTGGTACAGCAGGCATGTGTCCCTCACGAGATAGGCGCGATGAACGACGCGATGCACTCTTTACTGGAAGTCGCAGCGCAGCTCGGCGCTCCGCCCGGCGTTGTCGGTAAGGCCGAGGTTGATCAGATCAATATCATTAGTCGCTGGATACACCGGCACAGCGACGATCGCGCCTTCTTCCCTTTCCAACACGCGCTCACCGATTGCGAAGAGGCACAATGCCTGGTGCAACGCATATGGACCGAGGTGGATGCCGTGCGCACCCTGCCGATCCTCGCCGACGCTGAAGAAAGCATTGACGGGCTGCCGCATGCGGAGGATATTGCGTAGTACGCTATAATGATTGGTACAACGTTTATTTTTAAGAAGATGCAGGACATTGGCGCAGGGCGACCCGTTGCGGGCACAGTGGGGCGTGGAGAGGACGTGTCGGCGCGCAGGGCGACCGCAAGGGTCGCCTTGCAGGCAGCGCCGTTTATCGAGAAGTACCTGGAGAGCGTGCGAGCATGTTATTATCCGACAAACGTATACTCGAAGAGTTGAAGAACGGCAACCTTGTCATTGAGCCGTTCGATGAGCGGCACCTGGGGACGAATTCTTACGATTGCCGCCTGGGTGAGTGGTATTTTCAGGGCGATGCCAACATTGAAGTGATGCATCTGGAGATTCCCGCCGAAATTCGTGGCTATTGGGGCGAGCCGCGCAAGGCCAGGGATGGCAAGATCGCTATCCGGCCCGGCACAACCATTCTGGCGCATACGCAGGAGGTCATCGGCGGCCACAACGGCTATCTCGCGAAGATGTATTCGCGCAGCACCGTGGCGCGCTCGGG
>DAOTTD010000376.1:0-33469 GCA_034438015.1 Ktedonobacteraceae bacterium
GCTTCGTTCGATTGATATCCAGTCGCACCAACGGAGGGATGCTGTCCGCGCTCACTTCGCGGGTAGGGAATCTCGCCCTACGTCAAAACGTTAGTTATCGGGTCGCACCCGGGCATCCGGATCGCACCCAATCAGGCAAAAGACGTGGTCTTCGATACCGAAGGGACATATCATATCACCAGCGCAGTATCACCGGACGTGAATCTGACGGTGACGGTAGATGCGACCGATTACTATCATCCTCTTAACCCTTCAGGTCCCTCCTCCCTGACTCCTCGTGGCTCCGCGCGCTCTGCGGCTCGCACGAGTTCTGTGTGGGTGGCGGGCTGGCGGCTCAGACCGCCAGCCCGCCACCCACACAGAACCGCTTGTGAAGCGCCTTTGGCGCTGATGAGTCCTGAAGAGTTATCGAACTCATGGAGGGACCTTGAAGAGTTACCTGGGGCATTGATATAGATCTGTGATAAGCTCTTATCAAGAACTGTCAGTGACGAAGGAGAACAACGATGACCATTGATAACGATCCTCTAGAGAGCTTCAACGAGCACTATCGCAGCGGGAACACGCCCTGGGACTCCGGCATCAGCCCGCCAGAATTGCTCGAAGCGGTCACAGGGCCGACTGCGCTGGCGCCTGGGCGTATGCTGGATATCGGCTGTGGGACGGGCACGAACTCTCTGACGCTGGCACGCCTGGGCTGGCAGACGGTTGGCGTCGACTTCGTGTCCCTCGCCATCGAGAGAGCCAACCAGAAGGCGAAGGCGGTAGTGGATGAGATTGCGCGCGCGGGTGGAAGCGTTTGTTTCATACAGGCGGATGTCATCCGGCTTGCCGCACCCGCGCCCGACGAACGGTTTTCCCTGTTACTCGACCTGGGCTGCCTGAACGGAATTCCACCTGATCTGCGCGCCAGGTACGCGGAGATGGTCGTGCAGCAGGCCATGCCGGGAGCGTTGTTTCTCCTCTACGCCCACTTTCCCAACGCCGATCGCAATCGTCCCCCTGGCTGTACGCCTGAAGAAATCGATCGCCTCTTCACGCCGGGATTTCGCTTAGAACGGCGCGAGTTCGGAATGGCGCCCCAGGGAGGACGCTCAATGTGGAACTGGCTACGGCGCTCGTCATAACAAAAAGTCCTCGACCAGCTTATCAGGCTGGTCGAGGATCTATGTAGTAGCGGCGACAGGAATCGAACCTGTGACACAGGGCTTATGAGTCCCTTGCTCTACCGACTGAGCTACGCCGCCTCGTAGTTGGCTCTACAGGCTAATTGACAGCAAGAACAACATCCAAAATTTTGAGAGAGTCCTTTGCTCTACAGCCCTGGTTCTTTTGTGTACAGCGATATAGTAACATACCATGTCAAGAGGACGGTGGTAGAGGGGGCGCGTTTCAATTCTAGCCATATCTCTTATTCTCCTTACTGAACGGTGAAACTATCTGCATTACTTACCGATTGTCCATTCAAGCTAGCGATGACTGATGCAGTAGCGGCACCCCTACATTTTGTTTCAGGTTCCCAGGTCCAGGTGTAATCTCCATTTCCATCCGCATATGATGTTCCTTGAAGACTTTTACTCGTAGCATTATATCCAGAACAATAACTCACTGTAATCGTCAACGCCGCTCCTGGTAGGGTATGAACGCTGACTGATCCACTTACATAATCAGTAGCATAAGCACTGGTGAATGTAACAAACAGCGATTTCATAGGGGTAGCTGTTGGTTGTGGAGCATGAGGCGTTGGGGACGGTATACGAGTGGGAACTGATATTACTACTTTTTGGGGCTTTTGCGTCGGTATAGGAGTTGGTGTCGGAGCTGGTCTATTCACTGCCGTAGAGGGGAGTGAGATTTTTGTATGTACCACGGCTGTTGGTGTTACTGGTATGGCAGCGCTATCTGTGCCGGTTGTAGATGCCGCAGTTGCAAACACGAACGATATAAGGGTCACAATGGTTCCAATTGCGATAGCTATATTTGCCCTGCGCTTATTTGCCCGTGCACTCATCTGACCGGCTGGTTGCGACTGGAATGCTGCCAGACACGCGCGAACCAGATAGATACAGGACATGATAGGAAGGACAAAAAAGAACAAGCATCCCATACCTGTCCGCTTGTTATTGCTCATCTGTTTCCAATGGATCCACCCTTTAAGCGACGTGAAGCCTTTCCAATCAGCGATGGCAATACTGGCTATAACGCCGAGAAATAAACTGGTTCCCGCATTATTACCACCAACGCTGATAAGCACGATAGAAAGAACGGATGTAACGACAAGTCCCACTAGAATGGCATTGTTATATGGCCTGGATTGACCATTATTAGGTGGAGGCGGAGGATAAAACTGTCCAGGCGTGGGAGGCAGTGGGGGATAATGATTGTTATTTGAGGACTGATCTGAGTTATTTCCTGATGAGTAATTCATCTCGCCTTTCCCTTCTTCAAATCTACAAGACATAACTATTATATCAACTATATAGACGCTTTCAAGGAAAAATAGTAACGTAAAAATAGTTTATGCATACTCTCATTTTGTAAATCGTCGTCACTTGAAGTAATGACTTCTGCCCAGCAACGAACTTTCTCGATATAGCCTTAAGCCATCTCTATTTCCTCAACATGGTTCACTTTGTATTATCGTCACTAGCGGGCTATCTCTTTAGGGTTAGAGAGGGGGATATTGTGAAGTCAGGATAAATAGCTTCTGAGAAGTGTATGGTGGTACCTGTTATCAGGGCATGAAGCCTGGAGCTTTACTTGCGGAGCTTTTGCCTCTCCTCTTCTCGTCAAAACGGGTTGATACACTTTTCTAAAAAGCTTTCGTCACATATAGCGACGTTTTCATATCAAGGAAGCGAGCAAGGTCAGTCACCTCAGCCTCCAATGCGGGGTACACTTCGGGTGCAAGCCGCTCAAATGGCTCCACGAGCACATCCATATGGTCCTTCTTACGCTGACCCTTCCAGGTTCCCACTACACGGTCATCGACCAGTAGCGTCGGGTGCAATATCCCGCCGCCCGCGTTGATGCGTTTTGCATACTGGCCTGGCACTATCAGGTCGCGTTTCTGGTAGCCGAGCAGGTAGATATCGAAGGCTGGTAGGAGGCGAACGATTAGAGATGGTACGGGCGGTTCGTCCAGCCATACAGCGCGTGTCTTGAGCATCCAGGCAGGGGAGCCGTCAATCTCTACTTCTATGAGCTGGTCCGTGATTTCTCGCCATGCTGTCCGTATCCTGCTTATGGGCATGCCTGACCATACCGCCATATCTTCGGGCGTGGCGGGACCATAGGCGCTCAGATAGCGATGTGCGAGCTCTACAAGTGCTGCTTCCCGTGGTTGCCCAATGTCTGCCCAGTCGCTGAGGAGGACGTAGGTTGGCTCCGCGCCATGGTCGGGACCCAGGCAGATGATACCTTCGAGAGCGGCTCGCACCAGAAGATAGGGTCTGGCCTGGCCCTCGACGTGGATATCGTGAAGGGCCAGTTGTTCGACGAGATCAGCCCGTGTCAGGGGTCCCTGGCTGGCAAGTACGTCGCGGATGACGCGCGCTGCTCTTGAGTATGTGTCATCGTCCAGGCCCAGTTCGGCGCGTCGGCGTTGACTGGCGGCAATAAATATAGGACCCAGGAGGGGCAGGAGCCAGCCTAGATCCTCCGCTGCCAGGAGGTGTAGCGTGCAGCGTTGTCCCCAGGTGCGAACAATCGACCGCTCATGCACCCGCGCACGCTCGACATCGGCGGCGACCAGCCCGGCACTGCGAACGCGCAACGCGAGAGGCGCGGCGCGAGGGTCCTGTGCCTGGATACCGCATAGTTCTTTCACAAGGTCAGCGACGCCACCAGCCGTGCCCCAGGACCCTGGGATGAGCCGCTGAGCGCGCAGGTGCAGAGCGCGAACCTGATCATGCGACAGAGAGATAGTCATATCCCCTCATTGAGGATGGAACGTCGTCCCGTCATTTATAAACACTATCTGTTGATCTTGTATATGCACAATGAGATCGGATTTACCATCGCCATTGACATCGCGAATCTCGCCTGTGACCGGCGTGAGGTCCTGCCCGTTACCAAATAGCACCGGACCGGTATAGATGTGCGTGTGCGTTACATCGCCGCCAGGAATCTCAATTATCTCGACATGACGGTTCAGATTGAGAAAGATAAAGTGCGTTGGATGCGCCGCGCTATCGTTATGACCCACGACCGCGTCCAGTTGCGAGGTGCGTGGACGACCATAGCGGAGATCGTCCTGGTAGACGTGCCACCACGAACTCAAGGCGCTAAAACTCATCACGAGGACGATCATAATGACCATACCTACGAGAATAGCGACCACAGGGAAGCGTTGCGATCTACGAGCCGCCTCCATTTTTGCGGGAGCTAAAGCGTTCGACGCAATACCATGCGTATTTTTAGGGCTCAGGCTCGAACGGCGCCGTTGGATCAGCGTCCCCTTCTGCAACCCAGTGTCCTGTTGGGGAGGCGGCGCTGATCTATAGCGGCGTGCACTACTGGGCATACGGGTAGTATAGAGCTCGTCGTCGTCCTCGACATCGTACTCAGCAGGTCGGGTCTGCCTCCTGGCCTGGGTGGTTTCCATCGCGATCTCCTCCGTTCTAGATGAATTAGAACAAATTTTCTATTTAAGTATACCAGATAAAACGCGTTAGTCAATAGAAATTAGCCTGAATGGGGAGGAAATTTCGGCGTCGATACGGATATATAAGAAGATGCTGCAAATTTACCCAAATTATTCCTCATGAGCGGCTCCCACACTTGTGGCTCACTTATCACGGCAAAAATCGTGACGTTTTGCATCTATGAAGCATTGATTGGTAGCTTTGAAGCATAAGCAGGGCTGGAAAATCAACTATATCCCCTTTCCAAGAAAACCCGACAGGAGTATACTCGTAGATATGGCTCAATGCCGGGTGGGATCGGTTTACCAGTTTTCTAAAGATTTAAATGTATAGTACTGTTCAGACTACCAGGCACAATTGAATTATTCTGTAAAAAGGAGTTCCGACCATATGGCCAGGGATGAGAAATCCACTAGCAGATCACTTTGGAAATCAGTTTGGAAAGAATTACTTAGAATACGTGTTTCGATTGTGATAGGCATATTGTTAGGTTTAAGCGTTATCTATCTCTTGCTCTGGTCTCAGAATCCAGATAACAGCTGGTTCGGATTAGCATTAGCTCTCATCCCAAACGTTGTTTCCGCTGGTTTGATTGTTGTGTTTGGATATATCTTTCTTCACAATCTCGAAGCCATCAGATCTGAGCAGGAAAGGGATGCTCTTATTACTGAGATTAGGGAGGAAACACGAAATGTTGTGGCAGGCGAACTCCAAACTATGCAGCGGACAATAGATAAGTTTTTTACACATGCTGAATTAGGTAATACTGCGCATTCTCTAGGAATTGCTAATATTACCAGCAACTGGGTGGAGCTTATTAACTCCCAGCACCCTCTTGGCGCGAATTTCCGTCACCATCTCAGCAATGTGAAATCTCCTGCAACCTGGTACATTCTCACAATGTCGCCCTCCGCGTTAAGAGATTTAGATGAGGAGATAAGAGGCGCTGTTAAGAGAGGAGTTAATGTCAAGTGGGTATATTATGCAGTTGAGACTATAGATAGCAATCCTGCAATAAAAACACAATGGGAATGTATTAGCCGATTCCCCGATCGAACTGGGCCTACCGGTCGTGAGGTCCTCAAGAAAAGGATAAGTGTATTACTAGACGATTTTGGACCATCGTTACGCAATGAAATTCACAAACTGGGAAAGGAACACCAAAAAGACGTTGGTAACCTGGAGTTTTATGAAAGTGAGATGGTGCATCCCTATCTGGCATTTTTGTCAGTTCCAGAAGAATATAAGGAATTGCCGCAACCCGCTCCGCCTGAAGACACTCAACCTGAAGACGCTTTACCCAAACTTGCTCCAGCTGGTACATTCGGTTTTGTGCACCTCTATCCGATATTTCCACTGAACCATCAGGAACGACCGGCGCTGTGCCTGGATGCCTCAGGAGGAAAAATTCTTGATGAATACTACTGGTCAACCCTACGGTTATTTGACCGGGGTGTCAGGCTAGGAAAGATACGATGTACATGGTCGTTGAAAACATAGCCATAACATGTTGTCCAGCACTAGCGCTTTTAGGACTGCTGATACTGCTGACCAACCCTCTTAAAGCAGGGGACTCCTCGCTGCTACGCAACTCGCTCGGTTGGATGTGGAAGCAGGAAACTGGCCTGCCAGGCCAGTTTCCTGCTTCCACATCAGTCAGGGAAAAGGGTTCGCCAGCAGTATCACTGCGGCGGGAGAACCATATTGTGGCTCTTCCGCGGCCTCGCTGATTCAAGATGACGCGATTTTTGAAGCAATTTGAGTGTCAAAAACAACATAGCTTAAAAAAGAGGTAGACGAGCGTCTAATATATCGGAGAGCATAGTATCGCTCTCACTAACATTAAGGAGGTACTTATGGCGCAGAGTAATTGGCGCTGGTGCAACAAATGCCAAGGTATGTCTTTCGGAGGCAATCCTACACAGGGAGTTTGTCCTGCTGGAGGAGTACACAACCATTCAGGCAGCGGAGACTATAACTTGGATGATGGTGTCGGTAGCTCGTTGCAGGATAACTGGCGTTGGTGTAACAAATGCCAGGGGTTGTTTTATGCGGGCAATCCTACTTCAGGTACCTGTCCTACTGGCGGAGGACACAACTATTCAGGCAGCGGCAACTATGGTTTGACTATATTCTGATTGAACTAACGGCTCTTCCGCAGCCTCACTGATTCGGAGAACAGATGAGAGACGAAGGAGACAACAATGGTGCTTGTTGAGCAGGTCTTCATGCACTTTGTTTTTCTGCTTGAGCTTTGTATCAGCGAGCCTGCGGGAGAACCATATGTGGCAATGTGAGGCATATATTGGCTCATAAGCATTGCCGATATGGATGAAATTGCAGATGCCCACGAATAGTTGCCAACTATGAAGAAGCGCCTGAGGATGCAGTGGACTGCAAATACGCTACTACATGTGCAACCGTTCGCGGGCCGCGTTGAAATATGCCGCGTTTTTCGTATCTCTTGAGTAGGGAAGGGGCTTGCCCCCATCCGGCCCGGGGCGCGCGATCATGCGAGGGAGCTGTGTTCTCGGGGAACCGGATGGGGGCAAGCCCCTTCCCTACTCAATGAGGGGGTCCTGAACGGTTACGCGTTTTCTGGAAATAGCAGTTATGGCGGCGTTTGAGCAGATGTGGATAGGCCGAGACTGGTAGTGACGATATCGACGATCGCCTGTGTGGTAAATGGCTTAGTCAGGTAAGCCTGAGTACCTGCGAGGCGAGCTTTGAGACGGTCTATGACTCCATCGTGGCGGGAGAGGATCACAATCACCGTTCGGCTCCACTGCGGCTTCGTTCTAAGGTAGCGCGCGATCTCATAGCCGTTCATTTTTGGCAGGTCGATATCCAGTATCACCAGATCAGGCAGGCGTTCAATCTGCTGATCGGTGACCGCTCGTAACGCTTCTATGCCATCTGGATAACTGACTACCTCTAGCCCCTCTCGTCGCAGGCTTACTTCCAGGATCTTCCTTACCGTGGGAGAATCGTCGATGACCATCACTAGCTTGCCCATGGGTACACATCTCCCCTAAATATCTGCCTCTGTATATGTACGTATGCGTGTGAGCATATTGTTGTGCACGTCTTTATAACCACTGCCTCTTATAACAGTATGCAGGCTAATGGTTATCTGCTACAATAGCAAGTAAGTGACAACTAAGGTACAACTTTGTACACCCCCTTTTTAGGGCCTGTTTACGATTTGCCACGCAGAAGTACTGTTGCCCACGACTTTCAAGGATATTACTTGCTCTACCTCTTTATCGGAACTGGCAGAACATGATACAATAGTCCCATTGCAAGACGGAGCATCATGGATAGGTGAACCCTACTATATTTTTGCTCGATTACGTTGATCAGGAACTTGATTTGACCACTACGACACAACGAAGCGGATACATAGACTTTAGCATGTTCGATATCATTTTACGACTGGCGCAGGACTTCCATGCGCAGCAGAAACAACTCTATATGGTAGGTGGGACCGTGCGCGACGTGCTGCTGCATCGCGGCCAATCTGCCGACGCGGACCTGGCGACCGACGCTCATCCCGACGAGATCAAGCGCCTGGTAGCCCCGACGCGCCCCAACGCGATCGTGCTGGTCGGCGAACGCTTCGGAACGGTGCGCCTCCACTATGAGAGCAATATCGTGGAGATCACGACGTTTCGCACGGAACGCTACAATCCCGAGTCGCGTAAACCGGAGGTCTGTTTCGGGACCGATCTACTGGAGGACCTGCGCCGGCGCGACTTTACGATAAACGCGATGGCGCGCGATCCTCTCAATGGTCACATCATCGATCCTTTCGGCGGACGGCAGGACCTTGAGGCCCATATTTTGCGCGCCGTTAGCGATGAGCCAGACAAGCGCTTTGACGAGGACCCTCTGCGCCTCTTGCGCGCGGTGCGCTTCGCCGCTCAGCTCGCTTTTACTATTGAGCCGGAGACGCGTCGCTCTATCAGGCGCCAGGCAAGCAAACTACAGAAGATCAGCCGTGAACGTATCCGTGATGAAATGAACAAGTTGCTAGTGTCCGACCACCCGGCCAGGGGACTTGATCTCCTTGTGGAATTGGACCTGATGCCGTCGATCGTGCCCGAAGTCATGGAGCTGCGCGGCGTGAGCCAGCAACCGATACCACGCGCACCGGCCAGTAAAGATGTCTACGCCCACGTGCTACGCGTCGTCGAGCGCTCCTCGCCGCGTCTGGTTACCCGCTGGAGCGCGTTGCTGCACGATATCGCCAAGCCGCGCACCAAGAGCGTTGAGGATAATAAAGTACACTTTTTTAACCATGAGGATATTGGAGCCTATATGGCGCGCGATATTCTCAAACGCCTGCATTTTGATCGCGACTTCATAGAGAGCGTCTCGCGCATCGTGCGCCTGCATATGCGCGCCAACGCCTACACATCGGAGTGGACAGATGGAGCTGTGCGGCGTCTGATGATCGATGCCGACGACGACCTACCCGATCTGCTCGATCTATCGCGCGCCGATATCACCAGCTACCGTATGGACAAGGTTGCCAGGGCCTCTGCCCGCGTATCAGAGCTGGCGGAGCGCTGCCAGCATCTGCAGGAAGAGGCGAAGCGCGTGCCCTTGCGCAGTCCCCTCGATGGCAACGAGTTGATGGAGATGTTTGGTCGCGGCCCCGGCCCCTGGCTGCGTCCGATCAAGGATCACCTGCTTAGCCTGGTTATCGATGGCGAACTCTCGCCCGATAATAAAGAGGAGGCAGCAAGGATCGCTCGTAGCATGCTTGATAATTCGTAGTTTCATTTCAGTGCCCTCAAGCGGTGTAACGTACCTGCTATAGCAACGAAAGGGTGTCATGATGGCAAACGAAAAAACTTCTCGGCAGAAGTCAGCGTCGGGTACACCGAAGGCTGCTAAAACTACTGATACTACTAATACTACCCCGCAACAGGCATCGGCGAAATCTGCATCTACTGCAAAGAAGAGTGGAACAAAGGATAATAGATCGCGTGTCGGCGGTACCGCCATTCCTGGCGCGAAGTCGACCGTGCCCAGGCAGACACCGACGGGCAATAATCCCGCCCAGCAGCAGGCGGAGAGCTATAATCGCGATATGCGCCGCCGCATGCAACACCTGGGTACGGGCCCACAGAGCGATAATCAGAAAGTGAACACGATACAGCAGCAGCGCCGCAAGCGCATCGAACGCCGCAAGCAGCGCATAGAAGAGGAACGTGAGCGCCTGCGCAGATCGACGCCCGGCGGCAAGATAACGCTTGGACGTAGAAACCTCTATTTTATCATCGGCGTTGTGGCCCTGGTCGTTCTGATAATCGTCGTTTTTGTCGTACTGCGGGCGACCAATGTAATACATTACTGATCCCAGTAAGGAGCTCGGGCATAAAAGTACGACTTCCCTTGTTATTACTGGTGAACAGATTACGCGAGAGTGTAGTGCCATCGGGCATATGACATCTCCTGTAAGGATTGTAGTCAGCCGATTAGAGGTAAATAGACGCCGCTCACCTTCGATTACACGAGGTCGCCAGACCGTGCCGGGGCGCCTGATGAGGTATGCTTGTATTTTGATAACCTCTATGGTACACTCTTAAATGGACTAATCTAGCTTATTTCGACTTTTATTTACTCCTGCCAGCGCTAGCAGGAGTGATAATAGATATATTCATCTGGCTTTTACTCCTGTTGGCAGGAATGGGAGTGGAGATAAATACGATAAACGAACGTTTTTAGCTTATGTGCTACACATATGGTGTGGTTTTAGGAGGTTTTTTATACCTTGACAACAGAAAAAATTCGACTTGTTCCTCTCGGAGGCCTGGGAGAAGTCGGAAAGAATATGATGGTCGTTGAGTACGGTAACGACATTATCATTATAGATGCCGGAGTGATGTTCCCCGATGATGAAATGTTTGGTGTCGACCTGGTTATTCCCGATGCGAACTATCTTGCCGATAAGAAGTCTCGTATACGCGGTATCCTCATCACTCACGGCCACGAAGACCACGTTGGCGGACTCCCTTACATATTGCCAATGCTGGATTTTCCTCCTGTTTATGCGACGCGCCTGACTCAGGGCCTGATCAATGTCAAACTCAAGGAACATCGACTGCTCGATAAAGCGACCGTCAACATGGTTACTCCCGGCGATCAATTGAAGCTGGGCGATAGTTTGATCGAGTTCTTCCGCGTCAATCATAGCATTCCTGATGCCGTTGGCCTTGTAATCCGCACGCCGCTGGGAATTATCGTTCACACGGGTGACTATAAGTTCGACTATACGCCCGTCGATGGCAAGCCTGCCGACTTCGGGGCGCTCGGTCGCCTTGGGAATGAGGGTGTGCTTTTAATGATGGGTGATAGCACGCGTGTTGAGACGCCCGGCTATACACCGTCTGAGCGTGTCATCAACGATTCATTCGACAAGATCTTTGCCAACGCGCCGGGTCGCATTATGCTCGCAACTTTTGCCTCGCTGATATCGCGTGTGCAGCAGGTGATCGACGCCTCTGCCCGTTATGATCGTTTCGTCGCTCTGGTCGGTCGCAGCATGATTAACAATGTGCAGATGGCGATTGAGCTTGGCTACTTGAATGTTCCCAAGGGCATGCTTATCCGCGTCGAGGATATCAATAAGTTTAAGCCGGAACAGATAGTGATCATCTGTACCGGGAGTCAGGGCGAACCAACTTCGGCCTTGACGCGTATCGCGAATCAGGATCATCGCCAGATTCGCATACAGCCGGGCGATACAGTGATCCTCTCGGCAACGCCTGTACCGGGCAACGAGAAGATGGTGCATCGCACGATCAATAATCTCTTCCGCCAGGGTGCCGAGGTGCTCTACCAGGGCCTCTCGAATGTGCACGTCTCCGGCCACGGCGCGCAGGAAGAGTTGAAGCTGATGCTGAGCTTGATCCGACCGAAGTTCTTCATGCCTGTCCATGGCGAATATCGTCAACTCGTGCTACATGCAAAGCTTGGGTATTCTCTGGGCATTCCCGACGAGAATATTGTGGTCGCTGAGGACGGCGATATGGTCGAGTTCACTAAGAATGAGATCAAAATCGTCGATCATATCAGTAGCGGCAATGTTTTTGTGGATGGCCTGAGCGTGGGCGACGTGGGGCAGATTGTGCTGCGCGACCGCAAGGTGCTGTCTCAGGATGGTATTCTGATGGTGGTGCTGACGGTCGATAAAGAGACGGGACAGCCTGTCGCGGGTCCCGATATTGTCTCACGCGGCTTCGTCTATATGCGCGATGCCGAGGAGCTTCTCGATAGTGCGCGCGAACGTGTATTGGCTTCGTTTGCCGGTCTGAATGGCCATGCCTCCGATTGGTTGTTTGTGAAAGACAAGATCAAGCATACGCTCAGCGAATTTCTCTATGAGAAGACGCATCGCCGCCCCATGATCATTCCGGTGGTGATGGAAGTATAAGCGGAACAGTTCCGCACAAACAAAGGGCACTTGAACCGAGTGCCCTTTGTTTGCACTCTGGAGAAAATGGATCGTCATCGAGCGTCATGGCGATGAACGAACTCCTGTCCCGATGCTCGTTTCCCCCCAGGCCGGCGCACGGGCTTGTGAACCGCGCCCCTACAGCGGTCGTCTGGTCAGATTCCTTCGTGCAAACCAATGAAACGCAGCCAGACACCCTTCAACTATTGCTTATTTGGAACATCTGCGCTATCATACTGGTGTCTCGACTGTCTCGTGAACGGGAAGGAAGCTCTATGGCAGGCAGGAATCAAAAGAAAGCGACGAAGCGCCAATCGGACAAACGCGTCGTGCCAAAACTTGAGAATGGCCCCTCGCGCGTGAGCAGCGCGGCGGGCGGTTCGTTCCACGTTTCAAATGGACAACACGTCCAGAGCGTGCAGGTTGAGCAGCGCTCCAATGTCTCGTCCGCTAAACGCAGCGCACGCGGCCAGTCCTCGTCAAAGGCCGCTGCGCGTGGCAGTGGCAAAAAAGGCTCTTCGTCTCGCCGTCCCACGCCCGTTTCATCCGCACCCGATCCGCGAGACACACAGTTTATCAAATGGGTGCATGACAAATGGAAGGGCCTGGCGCCTCATCACCAGCGTGGCGTATCTGGTTTCTTACTGCTGATTGTCTCGCTCCTCCTTTTTAGCGCACTCACGATCTTCAGCACTTCGCGTATCCTCGCTCCGGTCGATAAGTTCTTTCTCAATTTCTTCGGCTGGGGTGCCTATCCGCTGGTCCTGGGACTGGTTGCCTTTGCCCTTGCCTGTTTAATAGAGGGGGTGCGTGGGCAGCGTTTTTTGAGCTGGCGCATCGTTATCGGCCTGATTTTCGCCTGGCTGCTTTTGCTGGCTGAGAGTCGCCTGATCTTCGGGCCGGCTGGCATTCTGGCCGAACTCCTGGTCTATCCTCTGGCGGGCTGGTCGTCTGCCGTTGGGCATATTATCGTGCTTGGTCTGCTGCTGATTATCACTATTTTCACGTTTCGCCTTAAGTTTGGTCATGTCCTGCTGGTCTGGGACTGGTGGAGGCGCCTGATCTCCGACGATCCCAGAGCATCTTCTAAGTCGCCCGCTGTTGCCACTTCGCCATATCTTGGACAGCGCCCGCAATATAGCCGCTACGGTGGTGCTGCTCCGGTCGCCCCTCGTTCGGGAGGAGTGCAGCCTGCCCGGAATCCGCGTCGATCGATGGTCGAAGAAGATGGCGAGGAGGAGGATGATCTCCTGGAATACGATGATGGGACGATCTCTTTCGAGGCCGACTTCCCGGAGGATGATCCTCTCAACGACATCAATATCCATAAAAAGCAGATAAGCAATGTGGCGCGTGGCCCGCGCGCTCCCGTCGGTGGACCTCCCGAACCTGTCCGTGCGGCGAACCAGCAATCGCTTCCATTCAACGAGGAAGTCGAGCGCCAGAAGTTGATTCTCAGGCGGTCTAAAGAGGCAGATACAGTCATGGAGCCGCTGCAGCCTAATCCCAGGCGCGGCGCGGCGAACCAGGCGCGCGCGGCTGCGCCCCCTAATATCGTCTCATCCTGGAAGGTGCCCGACACCACGCTGCTGAACAATCCAGACGATGTGAAGCTACATATGCTCGGCGACGATACGACGACACTGGCGCGTACGATTCAGGAGACGCTGCGCAGTTTCCGCGTGGATGCCGAGGTCAGGCCGGAAGATATCAGTATCGGTCCCACGGTTATTCGCTTCGGCATTCGTCCAACCGGCAAACCCGAGCTGAAGCAGGACGAGAAGACGGGCAAGATGGTGCCCGTGAAGGATGCAGCAGGCAATATCGTCTACGAGGTGCGCACGCGCGTCAGCCGCATCATGGCCCTGCAAAACGATCTCGCCCTGGTGTTGGAGGCCAAGAATATCCGTATGGAGGCGCCCGTCCCCGGTCGCCCCTACGTCGGCGTCGAGATTCCCAATAAGAATAGCCGCCTCGTGACGCTGCGCGAGGTGCTTGAGAGCAAGGAATACCAGGCGGCCAGGGCGAAATCGAAGCTCTCAGTGGCGCTTGGCCGCGACGTTGCCGGACTGGTGCGCGTGGGCGATCTCGCACGCATGCCACATTTGCTCATCGCGGGCGCAACAGGCGCGGGGAAGAGTGTCTGCCTCAACACTATTATAGCCAGCGTCCTGACGCAAGCGACGCCCGACGACGTACGTATGCTGATGGTCGATCCAAAAATGGTCGAATTGAACATGTACAATGGCATCCCGCACCTGCTCTCGCCCGTCGTCATCGACGTCGACAAGGTCGTGTCGCTGCTCAAAAAAGCCATCAACGAGATGGAGCACCGCTATCGTCTCTTCTCGCAACTGGGTGTGCGCAACCTGGACAGCTATCGCAAGATGCGCCTGGAACGGATTGCTAAAGGTGACACCTCGCTTGCCAATATGTACTCGATCGTTATTATCATCGACGAGCTGGCGGACCTGATGATGGCGGCTCCCGAAGAGGTCGAGGGGATGATCTGCCGCCTCGCCCAGTTGGCGCGTGCCACGGGCATCCACCTGGTGATCGCCACGCAGCGTCCCTCGGTCGATGTCATCACGGGTCTGATCAAGGCCAACATCCCGACGCGTATCTCCTTTATGGTCAGTTCCGCCGTGGACTCTCGCACCATCATCGATATGGGTGGCGCGGAACGCCTGCTCGGACGCGGCGATATGCTCTATCTCCCGGCTGATGCCGGTCGCCCCGAGCGCATCCAGTGCTCTTTCCTGGCGGACGAAGAGGCTGAGAGGCTGGTTCAATATTGGCAGCAGCAGATTATAGAGCACGCGCAGGTTGTGGGTGGTCACGGAAATGATGAGTTCCAGGTTCCACCTCGCCCGGCGGTTGAACCGGGTTGGGAGGTCAGAGAGGAGAATTCGGACGACTTCGAGCTGGACGACGATCTGCTAGACAAAGCCGAGGAGATTGTGCGCGAGTATGGGCGCGCCTCTATCTCGCTCCTGCAGCGCCGCCTGCGTATCGGCTATTCACGGGCCGCGCGCCTGATCGATCTGCTGGAGGAGCATGGTATCATCGGCCGCTTCGAGGCGGGCGGGCGCGCACGCGAAGTGCTTGAGGGTGGAGGCGGCGACGGAGGTAGGACGCTTGCCGACGAGGTTGACGATATCGTGGCCGAGGAGAAGGCGCGCAACGATTTTCTGCGTAAGCAGGCCGAGGGCAGGCGTCCAACTGCGCCGCGCAATCCGCCTATCGAGAATGACAACGAGGAAGAATAGGAGCAGAAGCGTGCGTTATCAATCTGAACCTTCTTTATCCTCTTCCTCCAACTCCTTCAGTATCTTCACATCCTGCTTGCTGCTCAGGTCCAGCTTCGCGAACAGATCGGGGCGGCGCTGGCGCGTCTTCCGCAGGGCCTCCTTACGTCGCCAGCGGACCACCATCTCGTGATGGCCGGAGAGCAGGATAGCGGGGATGCGCCAGCCTCTGAACTCCGGTGGTCGCGTGTATTGCGGATATTCCAGCAGATTATTGCTGTACGACTCCTCCTCCGCCGAGCCCTCGGTCAGCACGCCGGGAATAAGGCGACTCACGGCATCAACAACGATCATCGCCGCCAGTTCGCCGCCAGTGAGCACATAGTCGCCGATCGACAGCTCGTCAGTCACGAGATGCTCACTCACGCGCTCATCGATGCCCTCGTAGTGTCCGCAGAGCAGGCTGATACGCGGCTCCTGGGCCAGCTCGCGCGCTATCTGCTGGTTGAACATGCGCCCCCGTGGAGTGAGCAGGATAATGGGGCCGCCCTGGTAGACCGCTTCGAGCGACGTAAAGATAGGCTCCGGTTTCATGACCATGCCCGCGCCACCGCCATAAGGATAATCATCAACGATGTGATGCCGGTCGGTGGTCGCGTCGCGAATATTATGTAGTGCAATGCTCAGTATACCGCGCTCCTGGGCACGCTTGAGAATGCTCTCGCTGAACGGTCCCTGGAACATAGCTGGAAAGAGCGTGAAGATGTCGAAATGCATATGCTCGCCTTAACAACTTTATTGAACGAGAGTAGTATAGCAACTGCTCTCGTAAAAGACAAGCACACCTTGAGCCGCCTGCAGGGCGATTGCAAGAATCGCCCTGCCTCCTGAGCCTCTTCCCTGCTATGCTACAATGCCCTTGACCGTGTATAATTAACCAACCAACGGGACATACATCTCGTAAATATAAAGACGTAGCACAGGAGAAAGCACAGATGGTATCCGTCGGTATCATAGGGAGCGGCGCGTGGGGAACCACGCTGGCGCTCTTACTGGCAAAGAAGGGCATCGCCGCCACGCTCTGGGAGTATCGACCTGAGCGCGCCCTCACGATGCGGCAGAGGCGCGTAAACGAAGAATTCCTGCCGGGTTTTTATTTCCCCGCCTCACTACAGGTAACCGCCGATCTGGCGGAGGCCGTTCACCACAAAGAGATGCTGGTCCTTGTCACGCCATCGCAGCGTATGCGTGAGAATGTGCGCCGGCTTGCTCCCTATCTCGAAAACGAGACCCTCCTGGTTAACGCCAGCAAGGGTATCGAGATGACCACACTCAAGCGCATGACCCAGGTTATCTGCGAAGAGTTGCCTTCAGCCACGAATCGTATAGCGACGTTGAGCGGCCCCAACCTTTCGCGCGAGGTTGCGGAGGAGAAGCCCACAGCCGCCGTCGTTGCCTCGGACAACCACGAGGTCGCAGTCCAGTTTCGGAACCTGCTCACGACTGCCTACTATCGCGTCTACACCGCCGCCGATGTCGTTGGCGTGGAGTTAGCGGGTTCGCTCAAAAATATCATTGCGATTGGCGCCGGCATCAATGATGGTATGGGCTATGGGGAGAATGCCAAAGCGGCCTTTATCACGCGCGGATTGGCCGAGATCTCGCGCCTGGGTGTCGCCGCCGGGGCCAATCCCCTGACATTCTCGGGCCTGGCCGGTATAGGCGACCTGGTTGCCACCTGCGCCTCGCCTTTGAGCCGCAACCAACAACTGGGCCGCCGTCTGGCTACCGGAGAAAAACTCTCCCAGATCCTACAATCCACACGCTCGGTCGCCGAAGGGGTCACTACGACCAGGGCCGCCCTGCAGCTGGCTGCACGCTACGAGGTCGAGATGCCCATCGCAGCACAACTCGCCCTCGTCCTCTTCGAGGATCTCGATCCGCACCAGGCCGTGCCCGAACTAATGATGCGCGACCCCAAAGGCGAATTGGAGTAGGAGCCTGCCTCCATTACTTAGTGGGAGAAGAGGAGTGCGTGGGCCAGGAAGAAGCCAGCCGCAAAAAAGAGAACAAACAGTACCAGACCCAACAACAGCATCAAGGGCACATTCAAACGTTGCGGCTCTACACCGGGTGATGATTGTGGATAAGCCATTGCTAACCTGGCGGGCGACTTTTCAGCAATGGTTGGTTCAGCGTAAGCCTGCTGAGCAACTGGAGACGCCTGCTCCAGCGCGGCTGCCTGCACATAAGGTGTCTCTGGATGGAAGGCTGAGAGTCCCACTCCGGCCTGCCCGGCCTCGCGCACTGGTAGGGCCGTCACGAGTTTTCCGGTCCCAGGTGCAGAGAGAGATGGGGACAATTGTGAAGGAGGTTGCATAGTCTCCGTCTGATAGGGGTTTGCAGCGGGCGGAACTGGCGCGATCACAGGAGGCGGTTCTAGCGCTTCTGCCAGCGACCTCAATTCTGCGAGGAGGGTATCGGAAGTGCTGATATGTTGAGGGTGGACGCGTGCCACGGTACGCGCAACCAGCTCACAGAGCTCCGCAGGAATATTGCGTGAGAAACGCAGGTGCCCATCGGCTGGCGGCTCGACTATTGTGAGGCCGGGTGCGTGTCCAGACAGCAGTTGATAAAGGAGAATGCCAACCGAGCGTACATCGTCATCCCGCCGTCCATCGCTGAGTTGGCCCCAGGGCAGTTCGCGGTCCGAAACGACGATGCCATCGCCGCCAATGGCGCTCCAGCCAGTAAAATAGTACAGGTCGCTGGGCAGCGCAAAATTGTTGATGCGCACCGACCCGCGCCGGTCGCGCGTAATCGCCGCGGGCGTCAGATCGCCGTGACATATCTTACGCGAGGAGGAGCTTGCGTAGAGTAGTGCCTGGCAGGCCTGTATACCCAGATCTACTATCTGATAGGGAGTCAATGACATCTGTAGCAGCGTGGCGAAATCGTCGCCATCCACATATTCCTGCACGATATACAGCCGTTCAGGTTCGACAACCAGATCGTAGATGCCGATAATATTCGGATGAGAAAAATTCGCCGTAGCGCGAATGGCGGCCCGATACGCCGCCACGTGCTCAGCAGGAGCGATCTTGACCGCGACCGCGCGCTGCAATACCTGGTCGAACCCCTGATACACGACGCAGACCTGCCCTTGCTTTAGCAAACGCTGGAGCAAGTAGCGCCTGTAAATCAATCGGCCTGTTTCCGCCATAACCCCCTCAAAAGTGTGCACTTACATTGCCTGATACTAAGATAACGCGCAGCGTCTTCTTAATGAGGCATAGATCATAGGTCCTGCAAAGCCAGCGTCACCGCACCCACAAGGTTTGCCTCTGTACCCAGGCTTCCCTGGACGATGCGCAGTCCTTCGCTGGCTGCCGGGAGACATAGCTCCCGAATGCGCGCCTGCAATGGCGCGATCAACAGATCTCCCGCCTGTGCCATTGATCCACCTAAAATAATCATCCCTGGATTGATTAATTGGACGATATTCGCGAGCGCGATGCTGAGATATTTCAGCACCTCATCGACGAGATGACTCGCAATTTTATCACCCTCGGCGGCGAGACGAAACACCTGTTCGGCGGTCACTTGCCCGGTTCTGTTCCCTGTAAAGCGGTAGATGGCAGCCAGTGTCTCAGGATATTCTTGCGCCAGGTCGCTCATACGTCGTGAAATGGCCTGTGCCGATGCGATCGCTTCGAGGTGACCGGAACCGCCGCAGGAGCACTTCGGACCATCTTCCTTGACCTGCATATGCCCGATCTCGCCTGCCGTGCATGTCATGCCGTGATACACGTTCCCGTTGACCAGTAGCGCGCCTCCGATGCCGCGCCCCAGGCCCACATACAGGACGACGCGTTCACCGACGCCGATCCCCTGCTGTGTCTCCGCCAGGCCAGCAGCATTAGCATTGTTATCAATTATACAAGGTATAGCAAGCTTTTCCGCGAAATAATCCTGCAGAGGAAAATTGTCCCAACCATGTGCGTGGTAGAGTGTGCGTACCACGCCATCCGTCGCATCTACCAGGCCGCCGACCGCGACCCCCACGCGCAAGATCCGACCATCAAGGAGCCGTTCGGGTTGAGTAACCTCCGCCAGCATTCCATCCAGGAGCTGCAAGACGGTCTCTATATCAGGGACACGCTCTAGAGGCTGTCGGACACGATGCAGAATAGTGCCCTCAAGATCTGCCAGGGCCACCGATTGTCGCGCGCCGCTGCCACTGATCTCAATCCCTACTACATAGCCCTGGGTTGCTAGCAACTTCCCTGTGATCCTGCCAGAAACCGAAGTTCCCATCCCAATCAATGGACCCGATGTATGCCGTGTAGCCACCGTTCGTTCTCCTCTTTTCATGTCGTTCAATCCCATTTTCAGGATTACTTATCATCACTAAGCAGGACTGAGCATTACTGGGACAACGCGTGTAGTATATCATACAGAACCTCTAACGCAAAGGGCGTTAGGACGGCAATCCCACAACAAGGCGATTGTCTGCTATCTTTGTTGCATTGTTTCTCATCTGTTGATACAATACGCATACACACACATGTTAGAAATATTACTTGCTGAAGAGAGCGGCGTGATAACGCGATTGTCGGGCGCAAAATATAGACGCTTACCCAAAAGGATGGAGACTTTTTCATGGCATCATCTCCAGCGACCCATGGCAGGGTCTTTGTCGGACCGGGGCTCAGTCCATTCAAAAGAATAGTGACCATTCTCGGAGTGCTTGGCGTCACGGCGCTTGTCCTCTGGATTGCCATCCACCAGGGAGTATCGGCGGTGGGCAGCACCATAGCTGCCTCTATATTCATACTCGGCTTCGCCCTTTATCTGCGTATCGTGGCTCCCATTCCGTTTACTATCGAGCTAGGGCAGTCGGTACTGACCAAACATAGCCGGAATGGGGAGGTTATCTCAATTCCGTGGGAGAATCTGGAACGCATCAGGGAGGAGTTTTTTCCTAATGGCAAGCGTATCGGCATTATTGTGTATCGCAAAGTCACCGAGCCGCAGCAAAAAGCCAAAGCCTGGGCGGTCTATCGCGACGATGTACAAGATATCGATGCGCTGGCTGACGCGCTCAAAGAGACCATCCCTGAGAGCTGCGCCTGGCAGAGCGAGACGGTCCACGAATGATGATTATGTATAGATGCTGGCCTCTGTCGCTTTGAACGAGGCGTAGATCGTTTCACCCTCACGTAGCTTCATACGCGCGACCGATGCTTCAGTGACCTCGGCGGTCAGTGGCGCTGTATCTTTGTTGAGCATAATGCTGATGCGCACCCGTCCATCCTGACCATCCACGCTGCCGGGTGCCACACCCAGGCGCAATATCTGCGCGATCTCCCCACTGAAAACGTTGCGCGCCGAGCTATCCGGCGGCGCTGGATAGAGCGTTATACTACGTGGATCAACAATGATGTATGCTTCTGCGCCGATTTCAGGCGCCTTCTCGGCGGACCCACGCTCTCTAAGCGCCGCCACGACCTCTACCGCTCGCGCCCCATTTTGCAACTGGATGGCATACAGCGCACCGCTCTCCTGGCGAATGATGTTGCCGCGAAAAAAATTCATGCCAACGAGTTCAGCAACGTAGGAGGAGCGTGGGTACTCCAGCAGATCGCGCTGTCCGCCCTGCTGAATTACGTTGCCATGACCGAGCACAAGGATCTGATGTCCGAAGACCAGCGCCTCCAGATATTGATGCGTGACCAGTATCGTCGTGATGTTCACGTCGGCGAGGATGCGGCGCAGCTCCTGGCGCACCTCGCGCCGCGTCTGCACATCCAGCGCTGAGAGCGGCTCATCCAGGAGCAGGAGCTTCGGTTGTAGGGCCAGCGCCCGCGCGATCGCTACGCGCTGTTGTTGTCCGCCCGAAAGCTGCGCCGGACGACGCTGATCGAGTCCCGCCAGGTGAACCTGCTCCAGCGCCTCTCCAACGCGTCGGCGTACGATCCGTCCCGCCAGGCGCTGGGCGCGCAGACCGAACGCCACATTCTCGAATACGTTGAGATGGGGGAAGAGTACATAATCCTGGAAAACGTATCCGAACGGGCGCTCCTGCGGCGGTACGGCGATGTGACTCTCGCCATCGAAATATACCACCTCATCCAGCGCGATATGCCCACTTTGGGGAGAGAGCAGTCCGGCAAGCAGGCGCAGTACCGTTGTCTTGCCTGAGCCACTCTCCCCCAAAAGTACCGTCGTCTTGCCCACCTCCGCCGCAAAGCTCAATGAGAGGTGGAATGTATTCAAATGTGTTTCCAGCGCGACATCTAACACATTTGCTCTTATCTACTGATCGTTATGACTCAGTTCTAGCAGGAGTCGCAGCACCTCCTCCACAGATTGAGCCTCGATCGCTTTCAGAATGGCATCGTGCAGTAAAGTAGGGTCATTGACAGTATCCACCTGCGGCTTTGCCAATCGCAGCACGTCAGGAAAGCGTTTTTGCAGAATATCCAGCAGCGATCGACGAAGTCCTAAAATCTCACCTTCCTTACGACCCTTTTCCTCGCCTTCCTTACGACCCTTTTCCTCGCCTTCCTGGAATATCTCCTGATAGGCACTTGTTTCCTGCAATATATCTCTAAGCATAGCGAATCTCCTGGCGAGCCATCTACTGTAGTCCGAATTACTTTTAAAAACAAGCGATGCTAACAACCTGGTGATAGGCAGCAGATCCTGCCTGCCGACGGCCATAAGTCTTTCGATCACCATCTCAACCACGTCGGGCGTTGCATTTCCCTTCGTGAGCAACACCAGCGGCAAAATACCCTCCCTACCTGGCTGCGTAAATTCCGCTGGATCAACCTCCCAGATACGAATGCTTACATAATGAAACCTCAATAGCTCGGTTCCATCTGAAAGCTCCCATAGCAGGGGTGACTCTTCAATTGTACCATCATCTATAAGATAGATCACGCACGAGAGCACCCGCTTATTGTGCGTGCGCGTCGCGAGTACATTATACTCCAACAGTCGTAACGGTATTCCTGCCTTGATGTTGCGCTGGAACTCCAGGTGCAACATCAAGGTCTCACCATCCAATACTATTTCACAGAGAGCATCGACAAAAATATCTCGGCTTTGCAACTCTGTCGTGAATGCTCGCACGAACGTTGCTCCTGGACGCAGCCAATCAGTAAAACTTTGCGGACTGGCTCCTACGAATTTTTTCATGCTCTCGTCGTATGGCTTGACCATTGCACCTCCTCCACATATCCGATGTGCATAGAGCTTAACACGCGAAAGCCGCGATGTCGATATCCCGAAATGAGTATTTTAGGACGCCCGTCCTAAAATACTCATTTTTAAGATGCTTCCCGTTCTTGCGTCTACTTATGAGTAGCCATCATATAGACTGCTATCGATCAAAAGCAAACAACCTTTCTATAACACTTACTTTTTATACGTAGCGCTACTTGCCTTAGAAAGGAAAACGTGTTATACTAAGAGGAACTGATTAGGTCGTCTTTACAGGGTCTCCACGACCTCAACCGGAAATGGTAGGCATACATGGCAACGAAGCCAAGCGAAACGACAACAACAATGACATCTACATCTCTCAATCACACCTGTCCCCGCTACGAACACGCGGCGCAGCTGCTTGGCAAGCGCTGGACGGGTCTACTACTGGATGTCCTCCTGGAGGGTCCGCGTCGCTTCTGCGAATTGACCTCGCTGGTGGAGGGCCTCTCTGATCGCGTCTTGAGCGATCGCCTGCGCGAGCTGGAGACCGAGGGCGTCGTGCAGCGCGTGGTGTATCCACAGATCCCTGTGCGCGTCGAGTATCAACTGACGGAGAAGGGTCGCGCCCTGAAACCCGTCGTTGATGCTATCCACACGTGGGCGCAGCAGTGGATACCCCTGCCCGACCAGCCTGTGACCTCGACGAACGATCAGGCCGGCGGGTACCTCGAAGCGCTGTCATAAAACAGGCAAGCAAAAACATCTTGTGAAGGATTTGTATGGAAAATTTGTGGGCGCCGTGGCGTATGGCCTTCATCACACCGAAGGAGGTTCCTCCGCCGGGCTGTATCTTCTGTACCCAGCCTGCGGCGAACCGCGATGATGAGTATCATATTATCTACCGGGGCGAACTCTGCTTTATGGTGCTCAATAAATATCCCTACAATAACGGACACCTGATGATTGCTCCGTTCCAGCACGTGGGCTCTATCTCACACCTCGATGCCACGACGCTTGCCGAGCTGATGGCGCAGGCCCAGCTCGCTCTGAAGGCGCTACGCCTGGCAATGAACCCCGATGGCTTCAATATGGGTATTAATGAGGGCAAGGTGGCGGGTGCGGGCTTCGCTGAGCACGTCCACTACCATATCGTGCCGCGCTGGAACGGCGATACGAACTTTATGCCGGTGCTCGCGGATATCAAGGTGGTGCCCGAACATCTTGATGCGGTCTACCAGCAACTCAAGGATGCCGTGGCGAAGGTGAAAAGCGAGACATGAGGTGGTTGCGTTTACCAGCGGAAGACGTAGCCGACGCCGCGCACGGTTTGAATGAGTTTGGGGTTAGCAGGATCTTCTTCGAGCTTCTCGCGCAGCCAGCGTACGTGCACATCGACGGTGCGTGTGTCGCCGGCGTAGTCGTAGCCCCAGACGTTGTGCAGCAGTTGATCGCGCGTCAGGACGGTGCCGCGGTTGCGCACAAGGTAGGTGAGCAGCTCGAACTGTTTGGGCTGCAGCTCAAGGTCCTGCCCGCGACAGTTGACGCGTCTGCCGGCGAGATCTATGCGCAGTGGACCCGCCACCAGGTCGCGACTGGCGGGACGTACTTCGTGGGCAACTTCTTGCGCGGCCAGGCGATCCTCATCGGGATGGGGATACTCCGAGCGCCGCAGCAGCGCACGCACGCGCGCCAGTAGCTCGCGACGACCGAAGGGCTTCGTCACGTAGTCATCGGCCCCAACCTCCAGGCCAACTACCTTATCTATTTCATCACTTTTAGCGGTGAGCATCACAATCGGTGTCGTGGCCGTGCTACTTTCCCGACGGAGCTGGCGACATACCTCCAGGCCATCCATACCAGGGAGCATGACATCCAGAATGATCAGATCTGGAATCTCGCTCCGCGCCGCGTCCAACGCGCTACTGCCATCCGCCGCCGTCACCACGCGATAGCCTGCCTGCTCTAAATTGTAGGCGATAGTCTCTACCAGCACCGCCTCATCGTCCACTACCAGAATTTTGCGCGCCACGATAGCCTCCTGCCTTTTAACCGAAGCGTCCACTGATGTAGTCTTCGGTCTCTTTTCTCTTAGGATGCTCGAAGAGATCAACGGTGGGTGCGACCTCAATCAGCCTGCCACTGAGGAAAAAGCCTGTGTATTGCGAAACGCGCGATGCCTGCTGCATGTTGTGCGTCACGATAACGATAGTATAATGCTCGGCCAGTTCGTTGATCAACTCCTCGATCTTCAGGGTCGCGATAGGATCGAGGGCCGAAGCTGGCTCGTCCATGAGCAGCACATCCGGCTCGACTGCCAACGCGCGCGCGATGCAGAGGCGCTGCTGCTGGCCGCCGGAGAGTCCCAGTGCCGAAGCGTTCAGGCGGTCCTTCACCTCATCCCAGAGCGCGGCCCCGTGCAGGCTCTTCTCGACCGTCTCCTTGATCGATCGGGTCGATTTGCCCTGGACGCGCAGGCCGTAAGCAATATTGTCAAAGATTGATTTAGGAAACGGATTGGGGCGCTGGAAGACCATGCCGATACGCTGCCGGAGCATCACAACGTCCGTGCGCTTATCGTAGATATTGTAGCCATCGAAGATCGCCTCGCCCTCAGTACGCGTGCCTGGGATCAGATCGTTCATGCGATTGAGCGTGCGTAAGAACGTCGACTTACCACAGCCGGAGGGGCCGATCAATGCAGTGACCTGGCGCTCGCGCAAGGGTATCGCAATATTATATAGAGCCTGTTTGGCTCCATAGTAAAAGTTCAAGTTCTTGACATCTATCTTCACAGCAGCCGCTGTGTCGAGTTTCTCGCTCGCGTGAAATTCGCCCATGATTTCGGAAGGCGAGCCGTTCAGAGGAACTCCCTGATCGGCTGGCGCTTTTCCGCCCGTGGTTGTAACTATTTGAGCAGACTGCGGATTGTTCATACGTGCGGGTTCCTTACCCATAATTCAATACCTCTCTTCTTCAGGATACCACTGGCGATACCTCTTTTCATTTTACCCGAGTGGATACTCTTTATGCAAAGGAATGGCCGCGTCTACAATGAGGCGATCATCCAGGACCACGAGCCGGATATAGCGCCCTGCCAGGGCCTTGCTGATGAAGTACGGGTGACCCTCATAGGAAATGTGACCGCTGCGTGCTACTTTCCGTGAAAAAATGTTTGCACCCTCCGGGAGCATTCCATTTCCGCTTAGGAGTGATTCTGCTGAATAGTTCATGATAGCGTTCCCCTCGTTTCTAGCTGTTCCGCCGCAGGTAACCAGCACTTCGTCTCGATACATGGGAGACACGTTCTGGTCCCGCCTTGTGCCGCATCATCCGAAACGCCCAGCGACATAATACTCGGTTTCCTCCTTTTGGGGATGAGAAAACAATGTTGCGGTCTCTCCCTCTTCAACAATGTGTCCCGAGAGGAAAAAGACGGTTCGATCTGCGACACGCCCTGCCTGTTGCATATTATGCGTCACAATGATGATGGTATAGGATTCCTTGAGTTGGTCAATAAGCTCCTCGACCTGCAGCGTAGAGATGGGATCAAGGGCGGAGGCCGGTTCATCCATCAGGACAATTTGCGGTTGGTTCGCAATTGTCCGTGCAATGCACAGTCGCTGCTGCTGCCCCCCTGAAAGTTGGGTGGCCGAGGCATCAAGTTTATCTTTGACCTCGTCCCACAGGGCTGCCTGGTGTAGACTCTGTTCTACCAGCTCTTTGAGTGCCGGGCCATGAGCCATGCCGTTGATACGTGGCCCCATCGCCACATTGTCAAAAATACTACGCGTAGGCAGGACATTTGGCTGTTGGAAGACCATGCCGATATGTTGTCGCACATACCTCGGATTGATTGATCGAGCATAAATATCAATGCCATCGACCAGCACCTTGCCAGTCACCCGGGCGTCTGGCACCTCCTCGTGCATGCGATTGAGGCAGCGAACGAAGGTCGACTTGCCGCATCCTGAAGGCCCAATTAACGCAGTGACACTTCGTGGCTCAACGGTCAGATTTACATCGTAGAGCGCCTGTTTCCGTCCATACCAGGCATCCAGATGTTCTACCGTAAAAGACATAGTTTGTTTCCTCCTTTCCTGTGGACGCTTCGCTCCCAGCCTGCCTTAAAACTTGCGCTTGAACCCGCCAGTGACCCAACGCACAGCAAACGAGGCGATGAGAATAATCACAATGAGGACAAACGACCCTGTATAGGCCAGATTGATTTGCGCCTGGTATGGGCTTAAAGTGAAATTGAAGATGCGCAGCGTCAATGCATCCATGGGCTGGGTAAGATCCGCATTCCAAAAGGTGGTTCCAAAGGCCGTCATGAGCAGAGGCGCCGTCTCGCCGGCTATACGGGCCATGGCCAGGAAGATCCCTGTAATGATCCCTCTGAGAGCTGCAGGTATGACCACCCTCACAATCGTACGTGCCTCGGTTGCTCCTAGCGCAAGGGAGGCCTCGCGTAGTTCCCCGGGCACAAGCCGCAGCACATCCTCTGAGGTGCGTGCGACAATCGGAATCATGATGATCGCGAGAGCCATGGCCCCTGAAATGCCTGAGAATGTTTGCTGGGGGACCACGATGAGCACCCAGGCAAAGAGCCCGAAAATGATGGTGGGTACACCGTTGAGAAGGTCTACCAGGAAGCGTATGCCGTTGGCCAGGGGTCCTCGCCCAAATTCGGAGAGATAAATCGCGGTGAACAAACCCAGCACGATTCCAAAGATTGATGCAACCCCAACCATGATCAGCGTTCCCTGCACTGATTCTCCCATCCCGCCACCCGGTTCTCCATTCGCCGTAGGCAGTTTGGTAAAGAAATTCAGATTGAGATACGGAATACCCTGTAGCATGACATAGAGAATCAGGTAGACCAGAACACCCGCCGCGAACAGTGCGAAGAGGACAGAGAGCCCGATGACCAGACCATTACTAAACTGCCGTCGTACCTCATGCGCCGACTGTCGAGGCTGGAAAGGATTGGAGAGTGTCTCTTTGCGCGTACTTGTGGTCGTACTCATACTTGTACCCCTTTCGCGCCCTTGCGCCCTAAACTGCTGATGAGCAAGCGCGCCAGGAAATTCGTGATCAAGGTAATGATGAACACAATAAGCCCGGCTTCGATCAGAGCCGAGAGGAAGAGCCCCGAAGTCGCCTCTCCAAATTGGTTGGCAATGACGCTTGAGAGCGTGTAGCCCGTTTGGAACAAGCTCGCGCTCGGTTTCGTCGCCTGGTTCCCGATGACCAGGGTGACCGCCATCGTCTCACCGAGTGCACGTCCGAGCGCCAGGATACACCCACCCAGAATACCAACACGTGAAAATGGGAGCACAGCATAGCGGATGACCTCCCAGCGCGTGGCTCCCAGTGCCAGCATTGCCTCGCGTTGAGAAGCTGGCACCGTCAGCATGACCTCACGCGAGACGGCGATGATCAGGGGGAGGACCATAATGGTTAAGATCATCCCGGCAGCAAGCAAGCCCACACCTTGAATCTGACCCTGGAAGAATGGTAAGAAACCAAGATGCTTCTGAAGCCAGGGTTCTCCATTGTGCTGCAACCAGGGGGCCAGGACGAGGAACCCAAAGAGACCAAAGATCACGCTGGGAACTGCCGCAAGCAGGTCGACAAAGAAGGAAAATGGGATGCGCAGTGCTCGTGGGCAGAAATCTACCACGAAAATGGACACGCCCACGCCGATGGGTACGGCGAAGAGCATGGCAAATGCAGATGTAACCAATGTGCCGAAGATGGCGGGTCCAACGCCGAAGAGATTATGGACGGGATCAAACGCCTGATTCGTCAGAAAGCTTATGCCAAAGGTCGTAATGGTCGGCCATGAGTAGATCAGCAGCACGAGCGCTACCCCTACAACTACAGCAAGGACGACCAGGACAAAGAACATCGTGATGCCACGAAACAGGATATCGGACGGCCTCAAGCCGAAGCGTTCGGTCACCCAGGCCAGTCTACGCTGTACTCCGTTGCCCTGCTCTACAGGTACTTGTTGCTGCATGCACCCACCCTTTCATCAGTACACTCTCTCCTGGAAGGGAAACAAACTTCTCTTCCAGGTTCTCTGCCTGGTCAGAGTTCCCTCCCAGAGGTCGAGTTGCTTCTCGCCTCCAGGAGGGAGTGCTAGGCACCCCCGCGCCTTACCCTTTGTAGCACGCACTGCTGCCACACTTCATGGATTTGATCTGTGCCTCATCCCTGGTGACGATGGAGGCTGGCAGCGGGACATAGTAGAGGGGCAATGAGTATTGCTGGCCGTCATGCGTGACCCACCAGAGCATATTCGCAAGCGCCCATCCTCTTTCAGTATTCGTCTGATTCTGGTAGACGATCGCCCAGGTGAAGCCTGTAATCGGATAGGAGGCATCACCTGGAGCATTGACGATATAGACGCGCAGATCAGCAGGAATAGTGGCCACATTCTCTGCATCCGCCTTCGCGCCCGCGACCGACGGCAGCACGTATTTGCCGTCCACATTTTTTATGGCAGCATACTGAATGCTGTTGGTGAGCACGTACGCCAACTCGTTGTAGCCGATAGATCCTGTGGTTGATTTGACCTGCGCGGCGACTCCTGCATTGCCTTTGCCACCAACGCCAGTGGGCCAGTTGATGGTCGTACCAGCGCCCACCTTCGACTGCCAGGTAGGACTCACTGCAGCAAGGTAATGCGTGAAGATGCCGGTGGTACCACTCCCATCGGAGCGATGCACCACGGTAATGCTCTGATGCGGGATGGTCACCCCTGAGTTAAGCGCCTTGATCTGTGCATCATCCCAGAATTTGATGGTGCCCAGGTAGATATCGGCGACGACCGGCCCCGTCAAATTGAGATGTCCGGAGACGCCTGCAAGATTGTAGGATATGGCGACTGCGCCAATGGTAGCAGGTATGTGGATAATTGTGCCGTTTGTACTCTTGGCAAGCTGCGCATCAGTCATGGGCGCATCGGTTGCTCCAAACTGAACAATGTTCTGAAGCAAATCATTAATGCCTGCTCCACTGCCAACCGATTGGTAGTTGACATCTGCACCACACTTCGCACTGGGATATTCTGTAAACATTTTCGAGAAGAGTGGATTGATAAACGTTGATCCAGCACCGGTTAACGACTTTGTCGAAGGACATGATTGCCCTGTCGAGGTCCCAGATCCATTCGTGGACGATGATCCTCCACAAGCGGTCAGGATCAATGTGAGGCCAATCAGCCCCAAAATACCCAGACGTGTCAGGAGATGGTGCCCATGGCAGGCACGCGAAAACCCTTGAAATACCATTATTCCCTCGCTTTCCTACGAGATTACAATCTTCATTGCTCTAACTGACAGCGGCGATTACGCGCCGCTGTTGCCATCGCACTCCAACCATAGCACTCATGTATTAACTATGCTTTATGGATATGTTAAGGGAGGGTTAAATATTCCCTGGGGATAGGTGACGCAAAACGCAACTCAGCAAATAAAAGAGCCTGAGAAGCCAAAAAAGCTAAAAGCCCTACCCTCTCTCACCAGAAAAGGTAGAGCTTATCAGGCCACTCACAGACATTGCCTTACTTTAAGTACGCAAAACCTCCAATTCTACAAGCTCACTTTTGCATACTTTAAGAAGGCGAACGTAATCAATCCTTAGTCGATTTCTTGCGAGAGTTACGCCAATCCCTTGCTTCTTGACGCTTGCCTTTCTTAGAGCTATGTAGGTCCAGACCGTCTACAGGAGAGAACCGAACATACGACTGTTTGACATCCTGTTCTGCCAAGCGTACATACGTTTCAATCATGTTCCAGTTCTCATGACCCAATATATTCTTCAAAACAACGGTAGGCATTCCGTTCTTGATACAGTTCACTGCAAACCAGTGACGACAGGTATGAGCACTCACACGCTTATCTGTGATACCTGCAACCCGTTTTAACCTTGCAAAAAGCTGCTTTACAGCAGATGGAGCGACAGGCTTACCAAACACAGTAATAAAAACGCGCTCACTGGTATCAGAAGGAGTACCGCGCCAATACACAATATACGTGTTCAAGTGTTGACGGGCTATAGACCCCAAGGGTACAACACGCTCTTTAGAGCCTTTTCCCATAACTGATATCATCCCCTTATCCCAATCAATGTCGCAAAAGCGCAATCCGCACAGCTCCGAGAGACGAATACCCGTAGAAAGAAGCAACCAGAGAATAGCACGATCACGCGCAGCTAGCATCTTACGCTCATCAGGAGTTATAGACCGGCCCTGTGCAGCGCGATCACATGCGGCATCCAGCTTCGACAACTCATCTTGCGTAAAAATGCGAATAAGCGGCTTCTCGACTTTCGGTTCACGAATTTGAGAAGTAGGATCAAAAGACAGGTACCGATGATCGATAAGCCAGTGAAAAAAGGCCAGCACGCCACGACAATAGGTAGCAATAGTCCTACTGCTATAAGGGCGACCGTAAGCATTAGAACTATTGCGAAAGTGCGCTAACCAGCTCAACACGTCAGCTTCTGTGATCTCCTGAATAGAGGTATATCCATGAGTACTGCTCATGTAACGCAGGAATAAACCGACAACAGTTTTATAGTCCCCCTTCGTTATCTTAGAGTGTCCAACTGAGTCTTGAGCCTCAACAAAAGCCGAGAGTGCTTTCTCAAAAGAGAGCTGAGAAACACTCGGCAGAGCAACAATTTGACCTGATAAATCCTGAGACACATCTTGACGACGCTTTGAATATCTCATAGAACACCTCCTATTAAATCCTTGCGCATGACGCGAGGCACCCAGTGAAAGAGATGCCACACTCGATACCTCGCAGACCTTGATTTTAAACACTCAACAGGCTATACTAGAAAGGTTGGGTAACAAGACGGGTCAACCTACTTGCAGAACTAAAACTCAATGTTGAGAAATTAACTCTGCCTTGAGATCGTCGCGAGACGGCTCAATCTACTTGCCGGACTAAAAACCGCCGTACTAGCCACCTGGGGCAAGGAAGCAACTAGGTTGCTAGACGGCTCAACCTGCTTGTGAGAGTCGGAACTATTCCCTGAGTCGAATGCCCCTGAAATCCACAAATGAGAGAAGAAGGGAAGTGCTTGCTTCTGATCCCTGAGAAGATGCGAGCGTGAGCTATTGGCGTCGCTTCATGGATCATTTGCGGAGGAAGAGAGGTTTCTCCCGTGTTTCCTCAAGAGCGTACAGTAACCCAAGGGCATGACGAGACCCGCGCAAACAGGCGTATCTTGCTTGTGAGAGAGTCAGAGCGCCCGCGCGCTCAAGCGGCTTGAAGAGACCAGGAGCCTGGACCAGGGGGCTGAGGTGTTTTTGGGGTCAGCAGTTCCCTATTGATGGTTCGCGCTTTTTGCAGCGCACGCACATTCACAACGATATAGGTCAGCGTATTGAGCCGTGCAACCGAGCGGCCATTGCGTACTTTTGGTCGTTCAATTCCCAGTTCTTTAGCCTGGCTATTGATGCGTTCGGCAGCGGTCCGCTGATTGTAGACGGCGCGGTAGAGCGGAGTACGGCGATCGAGCAAGAGGCGCATTTGCCCACCACGTTCGCTATTGATATCCTTGACGCAGCCTGTTTTCTTGGCAAATTGAGCATGTTCACACGTCTGACCGGTTGGCTCAGGATACAAGAGCGGGCAGCGATAGCGCTGTGCTCGGTAACCGTTCGTGTGGGCAAACGAGGTGGTTGGATGCATCCGCAAGCCGATCGGACAGCGCGGCACACCATCAGGATCAAAAGAGGTGTGGCTACGGCTATTGAGCGGGATGGCGGCGATGCCTCCATGCAAGGTCGAGTGTTGGTACACATACCAGGCATCAAAAGCAGCATCAGCGGCCTGATGAAGAGGATAGCCTCCCAAGGCCAGCACCGTCCGCTGATACAACTCCTGATGATAGGTGACATCAGTGTGGTTGAAGGTTTGAGTATATTCTGCCAATACCACGTCGCCATACACAGGAGAAGTCGCCGCAACGACCCCTGTGCCGTATCCCCACAGATATTCGGTGCGTTCTTTGGTAGAGCCATCCGGTTGCACCATATTGGTACTGGTTTTGCCTCCTACCCGACAGTCAGGATCACCTTTGGGTTGCCGCTCTTTGGTGAAACGATCGCGGATGTTTTCACGCGGATTGTTCTCGCGCACCCAGGCGTAGATATGCTTCACATCAATGGCGATGACCTCGCCTAACCCTGCAATTTCGGCCTGTAAGGACTGGACGGTCTGTTGAAGCAGATCAAAGAGGACAAAGGAGTCCAGACGACGCAACTTCTCACGCAGCCAGCGGTCGGTGGGCACCGTGCGTTCAACATCGAAGCCGTAGAGAGCCGTCCCATCGGGCACAGGACGAAAGCCCAATTCCAACACCAACAGAGGGTGTTCGACCAGGAACGTGCGTAGGTGGGTCATGTAACGTTTTTCTTCCAGGATCTTGATCAAAAACGCTTTGATATATGCCGTTTCAGGATGTGGATGAGGGCCCGACTGATGGTCCCGATGGAGATGGATTGGGATGGCCGTCCAATCCAAAAAGGCAAAGAAGGCACGATAGCGCTTCACAAGCGGATCGTGCTCACGTAACAACGTCAGAGTAGACTGGTCAAGTCGCTCAAAAGTGGGTATCATAGCAGAAAGCTCCTTGCTGTGAGTAGCATGATTTGAATACGACTACTTTGCTTGTGAGCTTTCTTTTTGTCAAGCAAGCAAACTCTCTAACAATTGTTAGTTCCGACTCTCGACAAGGATAAGGTATTGACGTTTAGACTACCTAAGTTTCGCCCAAAATAGCAGCAGGGTCGTCTCGGCAAAGACGAGCTTGCCAAAGCCAGAAGAAAAGTGATGACTCTGATCTCATGAAAGAAGCCAAATTCGCTGACA
>DAOTTD010000377.1:0-5110 GCA_034438015.1 Ktedonobacteraceae bacterium
TCCCTGTTTGATGTTCGACGCGCCACAGACCACGCCGAACTCCTGCGTGCCTGTATTGACGCGTGTATAGCTCAGGTGGTCCGAACCCTGCACCTTCTCCAGGTGATCGATCTGGGCCGTGATGATCTTGTCGCCCCAGTCCTTGCCAATATACTCGATGGCCTCGACCTCCAGTCCGGCCATCGTCAATGTGTTCGCCAGCTCGTCAGGCGTCATATCTATATCTACATAGTCTTTGAGCCAGCTCAAAGGTACGCGCATAATCTATTCTCCTTGATTAGCGATAAATTCTCGCAATTGCGTTCCTACCAGGGAAAATCCAGTTCCTTTTTTAAAATTGGCGCAGCAAGCGCAGGTCGTTTTGTGAGAAAAGGCGAACGTCTGGAACAACATATTTTGCCATAGCAACGCGTTCCACCCCTACGCCGAAGGCGAAGCCGCGATAGCGTCCTGGATCGTAACCAGCTCCGCGCAGGACCCTGGGATCGACCATGCCAGCGCCAAGCAGCTCTACCCAACCGGTATATTTACAGGTCGGACAACCTGCTCCATCACAGACAGTGCAGTTCACATCCATCTCTGCGCTTGGCTCTGTGAACGGGAAGTAGCTACCACGGAAGCGCGTGCGTATATTCGCGCCGAACATCTCGCGGGCGAAGCGTTCCAGACAACCTTTAAGATCGGCCATCGTGCACTGTTCGTCGATCAAGAGACCCTCGACCTGGTGGAACACTGCCTCGTGCGTCGCATCGATATCCTCTTCGCGGAACACTCTGCCGGGAACGACGGCGCGTACTGGCGGCAACATATTCTGCATGATACGCATCTGCATGGGTGAGGTCTGCGTGCGCAGCAAGATCTCTCCCGGCACAATCCAGAAGCTATCCTGCATATCCCTGGCCGGATGGTCGGTGGGGAAGTTCAGCGCACGGAAGTTATAGTAATCGGTCTCCACTTCCGGCCCCTGTACAATCCAGAAGCCCATCTTTTGAAAGACTTGCGTGATCTCCAATATAGTGCGCGAGACAGGATGCATGTAGCCTGGTCGCTGCATTCTGCCTGGCAACGTTACGTCGATCCGTTCTTGCTCCAACGCCTGCACTGGTTCACGTTGACGCAGCGCCTCACGCTTCTCGTTTAGAAGCAGCTCTAACTCGTTCTTGACTGCATTAATCCTCTGTCCTATGACGCGGCGTTCTTCTTTTGGCAGCGCAGGTATCAGTCCGTACAACTTTGTGAGTTCGCCACGATTGCGCCCCAGATACCGCCTGTTCCATTCATCCAGTGCAGACGATGTATTGATTGGACCCAACTGCTGGACGGCGCGCAGACGCAAAGGATCGAGTTGCTCCACTATGCTCTCTAGCTGTTCCGTCATAATTTATGTCCTCTTTGTTGTATAGCAATTTGCTCTCGCTTTTCATCGCCCATTCAGGGATATCGTTTTTAGGGTATCAATACATTAAAATTGACTCAGGAAACGTAGATCGTTTCCTGAGAAGAGGCGTATCTCTCCAATACTGTACTTCAGCATGGCGATGCGCTCCACACCCATGCCAAAGGCGAAGCCGCGATACTTTGTGGGATCGTAGCCGACCTCGCGTAGCAGTTTGGGATGCACCATACCTGAGCCAAGGATCTCCAGCCAGCCGGTGTATTTGCAGACGCGGCACCCCTCGCCGTTGCAGAGCGGGCAGTCGATATCGACCTCGGCGCTCGGTTCCGTGAAAGGGAAGTAGCTGCCACGGAAGCGCACGCGGCGTCCCTCGCCGAAGAGCTCCTGCGCGAAACGCTCCAGGCAGCCCTTGAGATCGGCCATCGTGCAAAACTCGTCGACCAGGAGGCCCTCGATCTGGTGGAACATCGCCTCGTGCGTCGCGTCGATCGCCTCGTTGCGGTAGACCTTGCCGGGGACGACGACGCGCACGGGTGGTCGCATCTGCTTCATGGTCCGCACCTGCATGGGCGACGTGTGGGTGCGCAGGAGAATCTGGCCGGGGTTCACCCAGAACGTATCTTGCATGTCGCGCGCGGGGTGGTCCGCTGGAATGTTGAGCGCCTGGAAGTTGTAGTAATCGGTCTCCACCTCCAGCCCCTGCACCACGTGGAAGCCCATCTCCACAAAGATCTTCGTGACATCCAGAATGGTGCGTGATATGGGATGCATGTGGCCCTCGGGGAGCGCGCGTCCCGGTAGCGTTACGTCGATGCGCTCTTTCTCCAGGGCCAATGTCAGCTCGCGCTGGCGCAGCGCCTCGCGTTTGGCCGACAACTCGCGCTCCAACTCGGCCTTGACCTCATTGATCTTCTGGCCTACGACGGGCCGTTCTTCTTTCGACAGTTTAGGCATCACAGAGGAGAGCGTCTTGAGCTCACCACGATTGCGTCCCAGGTAGCGCGTACCCCATTCGTCCAGCTCGCCCGAGGTAGTGATCGGCTCCAGTTCGGTGATGGCGCGTGCGCGCAGCGCAGCGAGCTGCTCCAGCAAATCACCAAGTTGATCTATCATAAAACCTCCAAAGAATCAAAAAACCGACACATTCGTCAACAGGGACGAAGTTGTCGGTATTACAAGCTCCGTGGTACCACCCGTATTGAAGCTAGCTCATTAAACGACCCTCACCGCTAAGCGCGCAAGGTCGAGCAGCATTCCACTCGGTTTGCCTGGTAACGGAGGCGATCCGGCACTGTCTACTCTCCTCAGATTTCAACAGCCAGCTCTGGGGTGAACTTGGGCGTAAGATCCTGCGAAAGGGCTTGCAGTCGGTGGCCCTTTCTCCCTGCGCATTCTGTCTGCGCTTACTCTCCCCATCATCGCTTTTGTGTCACGTACGTATTTTCTATTAGCGTATATTCTACCAGATTTCGTTTAGAAAGTCTAGTAGGGGCCTGCCTCGCCAGGGCGATTCAAACGTCGCTTTCTCACTCGCATCGGCCCGCAAGCGGGCCGCCAGGGGATTATATTGTTGAGTTTTTTGCGCGCTTGCAGCGCGCAAAAAACTCAACAATATAATCTTTGCGAGCGCCGAAGGCGCGACGAGTAACGATAAAAGGCGACGTTTGAATCGCCCTGCGCCTCGCGCGAGCCCACATTGGGTTCATCCTGGACCGCGGGCTCGGGCAAGGCGAGCCCCTACTGGAATGCGGGTTCGCTCATGGATGCTATACAGCTCGCATCCGGCTTCACGGTGGGCCGCTTGAGGAAAGCGGCGATAATAGAATCCGGGCATGTACCGGTATAATGCACCCCGTGACCCGTGCCTGGGAACTGGAAGAAGTAGCCGTGGCTCAGGTCTTGCGCCACCTCTTTTCCGTTTGCGGGCGGAGTGATGGGATCGTATTCGCCCGCCAGAACAAGCGTCGGGAGCGAGCTTTTCACCGGCTGCTTCTGTGCAGAGGAGACCGGATTCTGGCCCCAGAACTGGCAGACGTCGTAATCTGCCTGCATACTCTCCAGCACCTCCGGCCTGATCTCTGCACGTGCCACATTGGCAGCCGTCGTAAGGGCTTGCTGTGTGGTAAAGGCCAGATCCTCTCCACATTGCACCGAATAGTACATGCCCCAGCTAATCGAGTTGTTGAGCACAACAAGGGTGTAGACCTGTGCCAGGAGTGCGTAGTCGCCCATGCTTGTCTGCGTGATAATCTCCGGCAGCGCGGGGATCAGGCTCGTTACATAGAACGAGGAGAATAGCCAGCTCGCGAAATTGTCGCCGTTCAGCAGGACGGGTCCATATTTGGGGTCCCGGAACGTAACCGTCTTCGCGTTCAGCGTATCGACGAGCTTGTAGAATACGCGCTGCAACTGCGGGTACTTGCTATTGCAGCGCGCATCGGCGGCGCATCCCTGAAAAAATACGTTGAAGACGCGCTGTGTATCGCCCGGAACGCTGGTATCGAGGATCTGCTGCGTCGGAACCGTAGAATCGAGCACGACGCTGCGGATATCGGATGGGAACAGGCGCATGATGGTCAGTTCCAACCGCGTACCATACGAGGCCCCATACAGATCGACCGGCGGGTAATTGAGTGCGTGAATCAGATTATGCACATCGGTAGCATTAGCGATCGTTGTGTACGCATTAAGGTCGATACCAGATTTTTGCAGGCGATCATAGCACGCGCGCGCGGCCTGTACATAGACGGCAACATTCTGGCTCCGACTGAGGTTTTTGTCGAGCGTAGCATATTGCAGATCGTCCAGTTCCTTACAGGTTAATGACGGTTTAGAGTAGCCCGTCCCACGTTGATCCAGCAAGACGAGCTCGTGCCCCTGCGAGAACAGGGAGAGATTCGCAGAGGTGATCAAGCTTCCCAGGTCGTTCAACAGCGCACCACCGGGACCACCCTGGAGATAGAACAGGGGCACCGAAGATGCCGGCGGAGACGATGGCCGGAAGATGGCTACAGCAAGCTGGATCGTCGGCCCCTGCGGACGACTGTAGTCTTCGGGTACCGTCAGGAAACCGCACCTGACGCCCTGTCCCTCCTTGATGCCAGATCCGACTTTGAAGGGACAGGCAGCGTTGTGAAAAACGGCAGAGGAGGTCGTCGCTGTACTGACGGATGGACCCGTTGCCCCAGGATGGGACGCTCCCCTTCTCGTTATCAGGAGGAAAACGTAGAGGCTTGCCAGTATCACTATGATAACGCCCAGGACGATCGCTGTTATATATAATCCCTTGCCGGGACCTTTGGGCCTGCTGCGCCAGTCTGGTGGCGGCGTCGGCCCTCCACCCTGTGGGAGCGGCTCTCCTGGCGTACGTTCTTTTCCAGCTTCGTTATCAGAGGTTGTATTATCGTCCTGCATACAATTTCACTTACCTTTATTTGTTAGTGGCCTGCTCATCTTTGCTGCACCATTGGCATCACTCATGAAAGACTTACAAAAGCACTGAATTTCAGACATATTGTAGCACAGTCGTATCTACTAGCAATCCTTTATGGGAAGACTTCCGAAAATGAGAAAAGAGCAAAAAATCTCTTGACGGCACCATAACTTTCTGCTATACTTTTCTCGTTCCAAAAATGACGGGGCGTAGCGCAGCCCGGTAGCGCACTACAATGGGGTTGTAGTGGTCGGAGGTTCAAATCCTCTCGCCCCGACCAG
>DAOTTD010000378.1:0-25728 GCA_034438015.1 Ktedonobacteraceae bacterium
GTGGTGGAGATGAGGGAGAGTTGAACTCCCTGTCCAGACGAGCTAACCGGAAAATGTACTACAGGCTTAGTCGACGTTTTTGCTTTACGCCCCGGTCTCCCATCGACGGGATTCCTGGACGCTGGCCCTCTGGTCTTAGATGGTGACTAGAAGGCGGTTATCACCATAGCAGCACCGTGTGTTTGACGCCCGTACCCGGCCCCACGGGCGAAAGCCGGACGGACGGTACGTCACTGGTTATTAAGCAGCGAGAGCGTACGAAGGTGTATAGTCGTTTTTGGCAACTATTGTTTTGTCGGTTGTTTAACGAGAGTGCTATACCGACACCTCGGCCTGCAATTCTTCGACCGGCTCGCCTGTCGAAACCCGACATCCCCAGATGAAGAATACCACCAGACCAACCTTGCAGTTGCTTTCCCCCGGTGGACATTCATTATAACATATGCGTTGACAAATAGCAAGTCAAAATGAGCATGTCACGCCTTGATTTTGCTCAGGAAGCGCTCAAGCTGCACGATGGCGCGTTCGTGCTGACCCTCGCCAACCTTCTGCCGCTCGTCGTATGCCTCGACGCGGAACACCAGGCGGCGTCCGTCAATCTCGATCAGCTCGGCGGTGGCACGCACTTGCTGACCCAATGGCGTGGCGCCAAGATGGCTTATATTCACGTGGGTGCCCACTGTGACGTACCCCGCGTCCAGCGCAGTGGCTACCGTGCGCCAGGATGCGTTCTCCATGAGCGCGACCAGCATCGGCGTGCCGAAGACCTCGACGCCCCCCGCGCCAACCGCCGCGGCTGTGTTCTCGTGTACGACAGTAGTGATAGCCTCGCCAGTCATCCCCAGTTTCAATTCCATGGCCGGTCCGTCCTTTCTTTCTTTTTTCGCTACCACACTATATAACAGAACGTGACGTTGCTGCATGCCTCCGCCTGCGTGTCCTTCACGGTCGCGACATGATATGATGATGAAAACAATTTCGAGAGAGGTTCGTTTCCTTTTATGACTACCAGTATACAACGCGTCGCCCACCGCGGCGGCGCCCGGCTGGCTCCTGAGAATACACTGGCAGCTTTTCGTAACGCTCTGACGCTGCCTATCGATGCCGTCGAGCTCGATGTGCAGATGAGTAGCGATGGACAGTTGATCGTCTTCCATGATAATACCGTGGAGCGCCTGACGGACGGTATGGGCAATATTCTGGACCTCGACTTCGCGACTCTACGCTCGCTCAATGCCGCCGCCCACTTCGCCGGCGGCTGGCCCGAACCTCAACAGATTCCCACCCTCGGCGAGGTGCTCTCCCTCGTCAAGGCGCGCGCCCATGTGTATATCGAGATCAAGGCGAGCAAACGCGATGGGGTCTATGGACGCTATCCACGGATCGCCGAGGCGGTGCTCAACGAGGTTCGCTCGCTGAGGATGCTCAATCGCGTGGTGATCATTTCGTTCGATTGGCCCGTTCTGCTGCACATAAAGTCGCTGGAACCACGTCTGCAGACCGGGGCCATTGTCTCTAGAGATCTCTGGAATCCCGATGTGGAGAACGCACTGCCGGAGCTCCTCCAGCATGCCAGGAAGCTTGGTTGTAGCTGGCTCAATATGGATCACAATCTCTTCACCGATGCCCTGCCCGACGCGATACATGCGGAGGGGATGAAGGTGGGTTTCTGGACTACAAACACTCTTGAGGAACTGCGCCGTTTCGCCTCCACGCCGGTTGATTCGTTGACCACGGATAGACCTGATCTCTTCGGCCAGTTGTGACCAGACTTTTGTATCATTTGTGCTAAATATGTGTCTGTTCCCAACCTTTATCCGTTCTATTAGCTAGAATGGCTATAGTCCTATAGCCTGTATTTTTGAAAAAAGGGTATGCTATAATGGGCGCCGGTTAACCTTAATGGGCCAGATCATACGTATGCTTGCTAATGGAGATAGTTAATTATGCAACAAACACAGATACCGCCAGTGCATGAGCAGGAGCCAGATTCGCTCATTTCACCGTCGTCACCACAAAATATCGCTATCTCGGTCGTCGTGCCTGTGATGAACGAGGAGCTGAATGTACGCCTGCTGTTTGAAAAATTGTCAGCCCAGCTTGTTCGCCTTGAGAAGAATTATGAAGTAGTCTTTGTCGATGATGGTAGTACCGATAAGACGTTTGATGAGTTGCGCAAGCTCTATGACGAGAATCCCGGCGTTGTGAAGGTCATTCGCTTCCGACGCAACTTCGGGAAGACACCCGCGCTGGTCGCCGGCTTTGGTCGCAGCCGGGGTGAGGTCGTCTTTACGATGGATGGCGATCTGCAGGATGATCCCGAGGAGATTCCTAATTTCCTGGCGAAGCTGGATGAGGGCTACGATCTGGTGACGGGCTGGAAGTTCCCGCGCCTGGACCCGCTCTCGAAAACATTTCCTTCGCGCATCTTCAATAAGATGGTCGGTACGATGACTGGCATGCATTTACATGATATCAATAATGGTTTTAAAGCCTATCGCCGCGAGGTGATTGAGGACCCCCACTTGAAGCTGTACGGCGAGTTCCACCGCTTCGTACCTGTGATGGCTCACTGGCGCGGCTTTCGCGTGGCGGAGATTAAGGTACGCCACCATCCGCGCAAGTTCGGCGTTTCGAAGTTTGGTGCGCGCCGCTTCGCTCGCGGACTGGTCGATCTGCTCAACGTGTTGTTCCTGACGTCGTTTTTGCGCACTCCTCTGCGGCTCTTTGGCCCGCTGGGCGCCTGGACGTTTTTCTTCGGGGTCCTGGTCGAGGTCTTCGTGCTCATACGCAAGATCTTTTTCAATCAGCAGATCCACGACCAACCGATTCTCTTCGTGGGCATCATTTTGATGATCTTCGGCATTCAGTTTATTCTGACCGGCCTGCAAAGCGAGATGATCCGCCACTATGCCTTCCAGCCGGATGAGGAGTATAGTATTAAACAGGAATTGGATTGATGCTGAAGAAGATCGGCAAGCGCGTACTCCAGATCGGCCTGCCACTGGTTATCCTGGCTATCATTTTCTATTATGCGAGGCGCGATTGGGGCGAATTGACGTCGTATCGCTTTGTGTGGAATCCCTGGCTGCTGGCTCTGGCGTTCCTCGGCTTCTCGCTCCAGGAACTTTCCTATGGCCTGATCTGGCGTTCCATTCTGGCTCGTCTCGGTTCAAAGCTGGACCTGCGTATCTCTCTACGCGTCTACCTGGGTTCGGAGTTTGTGCGCTATATTCCCGGCAATGTCTGGCATGTACTGACACGAATCCTGTGGGTCGGCAAATATGGTGTCCCGCGCCCTATCGCTTTTGCCAGTATGATGATTGAGCTGATTACAAAGCTGGCGGCGGGCGTGCTGATTTTTGCCGTGAGCCTGCTGTTCTGGGGCGACCTCGGTTCCGTGCGCTCGCTGTTCTACGGGACGCCGATTGTGGTGGGACTGGGGGCGCTGACTATCGTTGCTCTGCTGGTTGTGTTGCATCCCCGCATTCTGAACGCCTTTTTGAATACGGCCTTACGTCTGCTGAAGCGCTCGCCTGTGGTGCTGTCGCTGCGCTATCGTGACATTTTGCTCGTGACGCTGGCGTGGTTTGCCAGCTGGTTTGTGGCGGGGTGTGCGTTCTACGTGTTGCTACTGGCGCTCTGGCCACAGGCTCCGTTGCTTGCACTGCCAATTTGTATTGGTATCTACGCTATCGCGTGGGATATTGGCTTTGTGAGCTTTATCACGCCCAGCGGCCTGGGATTCCGCGAAGGCGCGATTGTTGGCCTGTTCGCCCTCGCTCTGCCGCTGCCCGGTGCACTGGCTGCTATTGTGGCTGTGCTGTCACGTCTTGTCTCGACGCTGGCAGAACTGGTCTGTGTGAGCATTGCCTATCTGAGCGGCGGTCGCCAGGTACGCGCCGTGCAACAGGAGCAGGCTGCTTTACAGAAGCCGCATGAAGATGATGGTGATAGTGAGAAAGAAGGTGTTGCTCACCTGACGCTTGATGCGCCTGGACGTTTCAGTGTTGAAGGAGGGGTCGGACGTGAGTAGTGTGAGCTGGCGCAAGCGCTTCTTAGTGCTAAGAAATCGCCTCTATCTGTATCCTGCACCTGAACCGCTGCGCCGGGGCCGCCTATTCTGGCTGGCTATGGGCCTTGTGACCCTGGCAGTGATTGCCTTCAGCACCTATTTTATTGTCTATTTGATGAGTATGCAGAATGCGTTTCAGACCAACGCCGAAGACCTGGGGATTATGGATCAGGCGATCTGGAGCACGCTGCATGGGCAGATCCTGCATCAGACGGTGTGCAATATCCTGCACGATACGAACTGTGCCGGTTTCGCTGGTATCTCGCGCTTTTCCATACATTTCGAGCCGATTTTGTTTCCTGTGTCGCTTTTCTATCTACTGTGGTCCGATCCCAGGATGCTACAGATCCTGCAAACGCTCATCGTGGCCTCTGGAGCCTATCCGGCGTTCTGGCTGGCCCGTCTGAGGCTGCGCAGCGAACTGGCGGCTGTGGCTATTGCGGCCCTGTACCTGCTCTATCCCGCGCAACAGCAGGCGACGGCGTCGGATTTCCACGCTGTGACGTTTACGGCGTCGCTCCTGCTGTTTACCCTGTATTTTATGTACACGCGGCGCACGCTCTGGCTCTTTGTCTGCGCGGTCCTGGCGCTGGCCTGCAAGGAGGAGATCGGCCTCGTAGTTGTGATGTTTGGACTGTGGTCGATGCTGTTCCAGCGTCGCTGGCGCAGCGGTCTGGCCCTGGTCGCGCTGGGCGGCGTGTGGTTTGCCCTGGCGAGCTTCGTGATTATTCCGCATTTCAGTCCCAGCGGTCACCCCCTGCTGATCAGTCGCTACGACGGCGTGTTGGGGAAGGGGCCCGTGCAGGGCGCTCTCTCTATACTTTTGCATCCCAAAGCGTTTGTGCATCAATATATTCTAGAGCATGATCACCTGGCCTATCTGCGCACGTTGTTCGCGCCCGCCGCCTATCTGCCGCTGCTGGCTCCCTGGGTGCTGGTGATGGCCGTCCCCTCGATTGCCCTTAACCTGCTAAGTGCGGATATACAGCAGTACAGTGGGCTCTTCCAATATAACGCTGAGATCGTGCCAGTCCTGATCTTCTCGACGATTGAGGCGCTGGTGCTCATTCTGTGGGTAGCGCATGGACTGCTTGCGCGGGCACGTCCCGCTGCTCAAAGCGCTGACCTGCCTGCTCAGACGGGGCCCACATCGCCGACTATATGGACGCCTGGACGCCTGGTAAATGTTGGATTGCTCGTGGTGTTGCTCGGCTTGATGCTCTTTTCGACTGTCCACTACGACTACAGCTTTTTCGGGAAGATGCCCTTTGCGAAGGGCTTTGAGTGGCCCACGACGTCTGCGCACACTGCCGCGGCTGATCGCTTCATAGCGATGATACCTCCGGACGCCTCGGTCTCGGCCCAGAATAAGTTTGTGCCACATCTCAGCCATCGTGCGCGTATCTATCTCTTTCCCTATGGTACGCCATTTGCTGGCACGAGTCCTGGCTCGACGGTGCAGGTCGACTACGTTCTGCTGGATATCACTGGCGATATCTATCCTTTCTACACTTCGGTCGAGTATATCAATGCTGTGAAGACGATTCTATTCGGCGGACAGTATGGCGTGCAGGCGGCACAGGATGGCTATCTACTGCTGAAACGTGGGTTGGCGGCTCCTGGCATCTCGCCCTATTCAGCGCTGCATACACTCGGAGATCCGGCGCTCAACTATCTGTTGTTGCCAGATCTGCCGGCGAATCTTTGCTCTAGTATTTACGTTGCGCCACGGGAGGCGCATCATCGGCTCTCGGCAACCTTCTCCGGTTCCGGCGGCGCAATGAACCTGGTCGATTTCAATGTGGGCGCTTCGAGTCCCTTCGTGCGCAGTAGTGGAATGACCGTTACGACTTACTGGCAGGTGACAGGGCCGACGACCGAAGCGTTTCAGATCTTGTTTTTACTGACCGGCAGCGATGGGAAGGAGTATCTGGCGAGCACAGATGTGCCGCAGCTCTTCTGGTGCCAGACGAATACCTGGAGATCCGGCTCGCTGGTTGCATTGACGAGCAGAGTATTTACGCTCGCTGGTAGCAATGTACCAGATGGAGTAGCCCATTTGTCTGTAGCAATTGTACCTTTAGTACAGTCATCAGATAAAATAATGGATGTAAAAGCCCGGCTGTCATTGCATGTTGTAAATGCGCCCGACACAGTAACGCCCACTCAAAGTACGAATGCGTTGCAATTAAAGCCGATTACTATTGTTCCATAGCCTTCGCGTGCATATGCTGAACAAGATTTCTCTAGCTCGCTCGGCGCATAGAGCAGTAATACGAAAAGGATTGTAGTGATGGGTATTTATCTAGGTCAGCTTCCACCGGCTGAGATTGCTCGTTTGAAGGCGGAGCTAGCCGAAACATTGATTGCTAATTTCTGCTATCCGCGCTTTTTTGATAACCGCGTCAGAGCGCTGCGTATGCGGCCAGTTGATCGGGCTAAGCGCCAGGAGGTCTGGTTATTCCTTAGTTCGGTCGATTTTACGTCCTGGAGCCGTATCGATCTGACGTCGCCCGATTTTCAACACCAGGTAGAGCGCCTCTTTATCCAGTTTGTGCAACGCAACCGGGCTTTCTTTGGTGAGCAGGGCCGCAAGAGGATGTCAGATGTACGCTTGCTTATCAATTCGTCAGCCTCCTCGGTTGTGCTGGGATTGCGTAGCCATCTTTCTGGTCAACGTCAGGGGAATTCTCCGTTTGGCAGTCCACGCCCGGCTATTTCCTGGTCGCAGAGCTCGATTAACGGACACTCAGAGCCGGCCTGGGAACAGATTGCTCCCGCGACGATGACGGTGCAGCAGCAGTTGCAGGAGTGGCGCGGCGAGGTCAGGTCTGCCCCCTCCAATGGCTCTACCAATGGAGCGAGTAGACGTCCCGTCCGCCAGCAGGCCGCTCAAGGAGGCATAAAGACGGTTGAGCAAGATGGGACAGCGATCGCGCAAATTTCTACGACTATTCTGTCGAATAAACCATCGACAACCAAAAAACCTGCCACCCCGCTTCCCGCAGCGACAAATTCCGCCGGGCCAACCGCACCACCGACTCCCGAGACGCCTGTGCGGAGACAGGAAGTATCGGTAACTCCTGTGCCTTCTGTCGAGAGGCCCGTCGTGCCGCCCGCAGCGAAGGCGCCCCTATCGGCTGGTACAGGCAATCCCTTGCCGCCTCCGACGCCGGTGAAAAAGAGCGATCCTCCGCTTGCACCTTCTAATACGAAGCAGAACGGCTCGTTGCCCTCCGCTGAGACGATGCAATCGCCGGCTGTAGTTCCTGCACCTTCCATGCCCGCTGCGTCCGTTCAGGTGCGCAGCGTGGTGCAAACGACGGCGCCAGCTCCTTCTGCCGCGACCTTGGTTGCTTCTGGTCCGCGCGAGTCAACGATGATGACCGTGGGTGAGGATGATATCGCTATCTTTGAACAGTTGCGTCAGCAGATGCTAATCTGGCTGCGCGTGGAGGCTGTCCGCGCGGGTCTAGATATCTCTTCGAATCTGGCGACGGCACAACTGCTCGATATGCTACGTCAGCAGGCCCACCTGGATGAGACACGCCTGCAGGTGATTTCCACCCTGCTCAATCTGTCGAACCAGGTGATCAAAACGGGTATGGTCACTATCCTTGATTATAAGCAGGCATTAATGTTCCACCTTATGCATACGCGTCGCTAGTCCAGTGGCGCGTATGAGCGAGGAAAGGGGGTCAGATGTGATGACAAAAGGTCGAGATAAGGTCGCGGAGAGCCTGGGCGATATACTTCAGATGATCTCTTCACGTAAACGCAGTGGCCTGTTAAGTGTGGAGCGCTACGAGGCCGGGCGTTTCGAGGAGGGCGAGATCTACTTTCAAAAGGGTCGCCCCGTACACGCGCGCTATGGAACGTTGTCCGCCCAGGAGGCTCTGCCAAAGCTACTGACCTGGCGGAACGTCTATTATATGTTTGTGGCTGATGTGCTTCCACCCTCTTCTTCATCTGCGCTGCCTGCCCGGCACACGACCGGGCCTGTTACGCCGTCGCCATTGCACAATACGACCGGATCTCTGCCCGCGCCCGCATGGTTGACGCAGGAGCCTCCTGCGACCTCTTCGCCTGCGAGGTCAGCGCAGCCTGTAACCGGCCCTCAGCCACCGATGCGTCATACGCAACCGCCTGCTGCCATGCCGGGACCTATTACCAGGCCTCCCGTGCGTACAACGGACTCCAATGCCCAGCCCAATGTTGCAAGTTTTCCTGGCTTCGAAGGGCTTGTTCCACGCAGATTGAATAATGAACGAAACGTCCTCTCGCTACCACTGACGCGCACACAGCGGTCGATCTTCCTATTAATAGATGGTGAGCGGACGGTTGCTGACCTCGCTCGCTGTACCAGCAAAAGCGTTCAAGAGGTGGCGCAGATCCTTGAAGAGTTGCAGCAACCCGGTTTCGTGCTGCTCCCTCACCTCTAACATTATTAGACGGTAACTGTTCAGGACCCCCTCATTTAGTAGGGATGGGGCTTGCCACCAGCCGGCTCGGCCAGCGCGATCCGACTGAGGAGCAGCGTTCTCGGGAAACCGGATGGGGGCAAGCCCCATCCCTACTCAAGAGTTACATTAGACAGGTGTGTTGAAGATATGGACCAGTTACGTATTGGTGTTCTTGGCGCGGCGCGGATCGTGCCTATGGCGTTGCTCGCGCCGGCACAGCAGGTGCCCGAGGCGAGCGTCGTCGCTATCGGCGCGCGCAATATACAGCGGGCGCAGGAGTTCGCGCGCAAGTACCAGATCCCGCGCGCGGCAGCCAGCTATGACGATCTGCTTTCCGACCCCGAGATCGATGCCGTCTATATTCCATTGCCCAATAGCCTCCATCATCGCTGGACCCTGCGGGCGCTGCAGGCTGGTAAACATGTTCTGTGCGAGAAGCCGTTCGCTGCAAATGCAGACGAGGCTGAGGAGATGGCGCGCGCCAGTGAGCAGGCGGGTAAAGTGGTGATGGAGGCGTTTCACTACCGCTATCATCCGTTGGCGGCACGCATGAAGGAGATCGTGACGAGCGGCGTGCTGGGCAGAATTCGCCATATCGCCGTCTGGATCTGTATTCCGCTGCCCCTGCCTGGCGATATTCGCTACCGCTACGATCTGGCGGGTGGCGCTACGATGGATACGGGGTCGTCCGCGATCTCCATTCTGCGCCTGCTCGCCGGTGACGATCTGCAGGTCGTCTACGCCGAGCCGCGCGTGACCTCGCCCCAGATCGATCGCTGGATGAGGGCGGACTTTCTGGGGCCGGATGGCATGACGGCGCGTATGGTCTGCTCACTCTTCTCGACCGACCTTCTACGTCTCGAAGTGCGCGTGCTGGGTGAGCTGGGGGAGATGACGGTGATCAACCCGATACAGCCACAACTCTATCATCGCCTGGTTCTGCGCACCGGGCGGGAGAAGCATGTGGAGCATTTTTCGCGCGTTTCCGCATACGTCTACCAGCTCCAGGCGTTTACGAGCGCCATCCTGCATGGCACGCCGATTCTCACTCCGCCCGTCGATGCGCTCATCAACATGCGCCTCATCGACGAGGTATACGAACGCGCGGGACTGCTGCGACGCGGCCTTGAAACGGTCTAGCGTCTTCTCCATCAGTCAAGCACTATTACGCTGTTGAGGAGGCGGGCGCCGTAATGGTGGGCAGGAGCTCGCGGAGCTGCCCCAGCCAGTTTGTGCCTAACAGGCGACGTGGAATACGGATGACGCCCTGCTGCACACGCGCCTCGTTGCGGAAGCGCCGGTACAGGACGATGCGGTTTGGTATGACACTGCGCTTCACGGTGAGCACGAACTCGTTATCTTTGATGGCGATGGCCTCGTATCCCAGTTGCGACGCCTCCACCTTCAAGCGCACCATGGCGAGCAGGTTCTGCACCGGATTGGGGAGCGCCCCGAAACGATCGCTCAGTTCGGCGGCCATCGTCTCGACCTGCTCTGGCCGATTGAGATTCGCCAGGCGCTGGTAGAAATTGACCTTGAGCGTGCGGTCGCCAATATAATCGTCCGGCAGGTAGGCATCGAGCGGTAGATCGACGGTGGCGTTCGATGTCGTGGCCTCGACCTGTTTCCCTTGCATCTCCTGGACCGCTTCGGCCAGCAGTTTACAGTAGAGATCGAAGCCGATCGAGTTCATGAAGCCAGATTGCTCCGCCCCTAACAGGTTGCCCGCTCCACGGATCTCCAGATCTTTCATGGCGATGCGGAAGCCCGCGCCGAGCTCGGTCGCCTCGAAGATAGCGCGCAGGCGTTTCTCCTGGATAGGCGTCAGCCGGGCATCCTTGTTGTAGAAGAAGTAGGCATAGGCCTGGTGCGTGCCGCGACCGACGCGACCGCGCAACTGATACAACTGGGAGAGTCCGAAGAAGGCCGCGTTATTGACGATAATGGTATTCGCGTTAGGGATGTCCAACCCGTTCTCGATGATAGTCGTTGAGACCAGGACGTCGTATTCGCCGCCGGCGAAGCCGACCATGACGCGCTCCAATTGCTCCTCGTTCATCTGTCCGTGCCCGACGGCGATGCGCGCTTCTGGAATGAGGCGCTGCAATTTCTGCGCGATGACCTGGATGCCCTGTACGCGGTTATGCACGAAGAAGATCTGGCCGCCGCGATCGATCTCACGCAGAATCGCCTCACGTATCAGGTTATCGTCGTACTCGCGAATCGTCGTGCGGATAGGCAGGCGTTCTTGCGGCGGCGTTTCGATAACGCTCATGTCGCGCAGATTGACGAGCGACATGTGGAGTGTACGCGGAATCGGCGTCGCGGTCATTGTCAGGACGTCGATCTCGGTGCGCAACTGCTTGAGCCGCTCTTTGTGCGAGACGCCGAAGCGCTGCTCTTCGTCCACGATCAGCAGGCCCAGGTGGAAGAAGACAACATCCTTCTGCAGCAGGCGGTGCGTGCCGATAACGATATCCACCTTGCCCATGGCGAGGTCTTCCAATATTTGCTTTTGCTCTTTTTCCGAACGGAAGCGGCTGAGCAGCTCTACGCGCACGGGATAGGCCTTGAGTCGATCTTTGAACGTGTTATAGTGCTGTAGCGCGAGCACGGTTGTTGGCACGAGTATCGCGACCTGGCGCTGGTCGAGGACCGCTTTGAAGGCGGCGCGCAGAGCTACTTCTGTTTTGCCGTAGCCGACGTCGCCGCAGACGAGCCGGTCCATGGGGCGCGGACGCTCCATGTCGGCTTTGACCTCTTGAATGGCGCGCTCCTGGTCGGGTGTCTCCTCGAAGGCAAAGCCGTCTTCCAGCTCTTGTAGCCAGGGTTGATCCGCGTCGGGCGGGAAGGCGTGACCCTCCGAGGCCTCGCGCACGCTGTAGAGCCGCAGGAGGTCGCGTGCGATCTCCTGGACATTCTCTTTGACCTTTGATTTGGCGCGTGTCCATTCGGTCGTGCCCAACTTGCTGAGCGCGGGCACAGAATCGCCCATGCCGATGTAGCGCGTGACGCGATCGAGCTGATCGGTCGGAATATACAACTTATCGGTTCCCGCGTAGTGAATGAGCAGGTACTCGCGCTCGACCCCCGTCAGGTTCATTTTGATGAGTCCCTCGAAGCGCCCGATGCCATGTTCCTGGTGCACGACATAATCACCTGGATTGACTTCGGACAGGAACGACGCCGGCGTTACCGGTCTGCGCCTCTGTACGCCACGTCGCTTCGACCAGCCGAAGATCTCGGTGTCTGTATAGATGTAGAGGCCGAGCGAGCGCGACTGCCAGCCCTCGATCATCTGGCCCTGGATCAGCGTCAGCGTCCCCGCCTCCGGTGGCTGGTTGATATTGGTGCCGGGACTGGCGTGAATCGTCGCTTCGTGCAGGATACTTTCGTCGCTGAGCACCTCAGCCATGCGCCGCGCCTGTGCCGTGACGATAATCACGCGCTCACGGTTGTCTAGTGTCTTACGGCAGTCCTGGACGAATGCGCGCAGGCGACCGCCGTAAGAGTTCGCGCTGCTATAGGGCGGCATCAGGTGTTCGGTGCCGCCGTGCTGGCGCGTGTCGAAATCGCTCTCAGCCGTGGAGAGGATATCCGCGAAGCGCAACTGGCGCCGCTGCTGTATCTGTGGCTCCAACTGGTTCCAGCTCACATGGGCATCGCGCAGGCGCGGAGGATTTTCGCGCTCCGTCTCGAATTGCTTTTTCATCTCCTGGGCTTGCGTATCGAGGTCCGCGATGTGATTTTGAATGCTGGCCGGATTATCGAAGATGAGTAGCCCATTGCGCGAGAGATAGTCCAGAATAGTCGCCTGGCTGTGCAGGTAGGGAATGTAGAAGGCGATATCTTCGAATGAACGCTTCTGCCGCAGTTCCTCCAGATCATGCTTCCAACGCTCCACGGCGTCCCTGTGCAGCGCGCGGGTATCCAGTTGCTCCAGTTCCCTGACGGCCTCGGGTCCGCGCATCGGAATGGCCTCGCGCGCAGGGCCGATCGTGCAATCGTTGATGGGATTGAGTGAGCGCTGCGTCTCCTGGTCAAAAGTGCGCAGGGATTCGATCTCGTCGCCGAAAAATTCGACGCGTATGGGACGCGGAAACGAGGGCGGGAAGAGGTCGATGATGCCACCACGATGACTGAACTGGCCGGGCTCTTCGACCTCCGCAACCGGCGCGTAACCCAGGTTGTAGAGCTGCTCCAGCATCAATGTCAGGTCGATCTCCTGCCCCGGCTGTAGGCTGAAGAGCGAGGCCGCCAGCTCTTTGGGAGGTATGATGGGCTGCGTCAGAACACGGGCTGAGCAGACGACGATGGGTGCGCGTTTCCCCTCGACCAGCGTGATCATCGCCTGCATGCGCTGCTGCGTCGTCAATGCATCGCCTATAAGTCGCTCGTATGGTAGCGCGTCGCGGTCGGGTAAAAAGCATATGTCAGCTGGACGAGGATGAAACACCTTCAGAGCCTCAACCATCTGGCTGGCTTGCTCCTCGTCTGGAGCCACGACAAGCAGCGGTTGCTGCAACGTAGAAGTCAGGGCGACTACCACAAAAGGGCGCGCCGCTTCAGTGATGCCGGTCAATGCCGGGACCCCTTCAGCGTGTTGAAGCTGTTCTATTAAACGCCGGTACTCTGGCCGCTGCGTTAGTAGTGCAAGTAATCCCTGTAATGTCACATCATCCTCCAACCAGACAATGGGCAACGCCTCTATAAGCACTTATTTTATAAATGCATGACCACTTTCCGGCATTCTCTAAACTATCCCCTGTATCATATCCTACCTGTCAGATCCATGCAACGTCTTTGCCATATATCCAACAAGAGGAATATATCTTCTACTCGATTGAGAGGAAAATTGCGGGCCCCTATCGCTATGATGGTTGGTACTGCGAGGCAGTTGTTGAAGTATACTCTATAGAGAACAAATAACTATGCTAATTTATTCTCTTCTTTTCTTTACACAAAATTCCTTTACACACTTTTATGAGCAACTATATGCTGAAGCAACAGCGTCTCACGAATACTGTTTCCCTGTTCCTCTTCTTGTCGCAGGCGAGCAAGCACCTCCGTTTTGAACTGCACCAGGACCTCCGGCGTCATATGCTCTAACGGGTAACGAGGACTGTGTGTCCAGTGCGCCTCCCATCACTCTTCGGCATTCGTATAGTCAAAGTCTACCTGTTCTTTGAGCACCTGTACATCGCTGAAGCCTGCGCCAGATAGTGAGGAAGTTCTGCATAGTTGCCGCCCTTTCCGCCGCCTGCTCTAGATGAGGAAAGAGAGAGGTGTATATGGAGAATCACACGAATCTTCGAACGGAACTCCGAAAATATCGCTATTAATTTATCCTATATTCTACGAATCCGGGTTAGATGCATTCCTTGTTTCTCCACTCCACCCAAATGGATCATTCGCACCTATCTACTGCCGAGAATATGCGATCTCAAACAAATTTCCATTTGGATGAGCAACAATAATATGCCGTCTGCCATCGTCTGTAGAATAATATGCAGCTATATCGACAACTCTATTAAAATTACTGGATCGCGGATATTCTATCGTATTTATTATGCGTTGGTTGTCATAGGCATAGCCAATCAATCGTTGATTGTTTGTGCGGACTACTACGTGACGGGAGTTGTTGTCTGGGGTGAAGAATGCAGCGATGACGAGAGGAAGGCTTGGGCATCTGATAAGAAAGTTTACCGAAGCATGATCTTGTCGATTATCGTAACGGACATCAAACAACCGGCCATCCCTTAATGCAACAACGATATGACGAGTATTATCATTGGACGCATAAAATCCAGCAATACTGGCAATATTGTTCCAATGCGCTGGAAAACCATTAAAGATGGATTGTTCTTGTTGTCTGAAAACAAGTTCATTTAATCTACCCGATGTGTCTACCACAACGGAATGGCAGCAGTTATCATTAGTGGAGAAAAATCCTGCCATACCAATTCTGGTACCGACAACATTGAGTGCATGAAGGCGCGTGCGATGATATTGCAGATGGCCTTGATGTGTAAAAGTGAGCTCATTGATACGACCTTCGCTTGTGGCATACACGATATGCTGATAGCCATTATTAGACGAAACAAGACCGGAAAGACAAATAAGGCTGGGATAATGGCCAATTCCCAACGGAGTAGAGGGATGAGGATTGTTCTTGTTCCAGTGGATTTCAAACAATTGGCGTTGCCGATTAGCTACGATGATATGCTGTGTCTTGCTATAATTTGAATAATATCCAGCGATTCCATAAATTCCCCCATTGATTTGTGCAAGCATACGGGTTGAAAAAGATGGCATGTTTTTATCCTTACTCACACTGGATAAAGCACAAATAGGTTAAAAACTATTGATAGTATAGCATTTCAGAGTTATTCATGTCAATTTGCAGAAGAGCCATGACGTATTGAGACCGTTGCCTGGAGCATGTATAGTATAGAACAAAATAGCTATGCTGATTTATTCTCTCTGCAAAAAGGCAACACAAAACGGTTCACAAACGTATATGATGATGTTGATCAGGGGGGAGAACTATTGTGCCTGCTAGCCTATCTATTTTCTAGCTCTGAAGCAATACATGATGCATGACGAATATGCTGGCATTATGAGCATTCTTTATTGTACGAAGGAGCATTTCCGATGGTACTGACAGGAACAGGGGCGGCGCGTAGCTCATCCTCCCTGACCCGTTCTCTCTCCTCGGTTCTGGCGCTGCGCCTGTCTCTTGGGCTGGTTGCTTTACTTGGCGCAACGGCCTTTTTCTTCGGCACCTCCTGGGACATCCAGTGGCACGTGCTGATTGGGCGCGACCGCACGCTGATTCCGCCGCATCTCGTTATGTTAACGGGTGCAGGAATAAGTGGTATAGCCGCGCTGTGCGCTATCGTGATTGAGACTCTGTGGGCGCGCCGCGATGCGGTGCTTGCTCGCAACACGACGAGCTTTGCCGGTATGTTCTCCGGCTCCTTGGGCGCGTACATCATTGGTTTTGCCGCGCTCAACTCGGCGATCGCTTTCCCGCTTGACGCGTACTGGCACGCGCTCTACGGCATAGATGTCGCTATTCTGGCACCTTTCCATATTATGATTATCTCCGGCATGGCCCTCGTCGCGCTCGGCAGTGCCTATATGCTTGTATCCGCCGCGCATCTTGCCTCCCGCCTTGATGCGCCGCTTGCCCGGCGCGTGGCGACTATTGGCGCTATGACGGCGCTGGCGCTGATGATGAGCATCTTTACGTTTCTTTTGTTCGAGCTCATCGGTCGCAGGTGGACGCTCGATCTGGGTTTCCTGTCCTTGAACTTCTTCATCGCCTGGCGGCTCTGCTCGGCTGCTGGACCTTTGTCACGGCGACGCGGGTGCTGCCCTGGCGCTGGTCGGCAACCAGCGTTGTGGCGATCTACTATCTCGTTGCGCTGATCGACAATTTCATCGTACCGCCCGCTACCGGCATGTTGATGAATAGCGAACACCTAGCGCTCAGACAGGCGAATCCGGGCGTCTCTATTGTGACGTTCGAATGGCCGTTACTGCCCCTGCTGGCCGCGCTGGCAATAGATATCGTGACGCAGATAGCGCGTCGCCAGAACTGGTCGATGAGGCGATTGATGATAACTGAGGCGACCACTGCCATTATCGGTTTTTTACCGGTATTGCTCTGGGCACCCGCTTCTGTTGCGCGCCTGTTCAACAATCTGGGACTCGCGGGCTTTGTTGCTTCGTTGCTCCTGGGCTGGCTTGGCTCCTTGCTGGGAACATGGTTTGGACAGCGCATGGGCGCGTCGATGCAGCAGGCAGAAGAGGTGTAGGGCGATGAGCAAGATACTGCAACGCGTACTGCTGGCCCTCGGCGTCATCGCTTTCCTGGTGCTACTCGTCGAGGTCGGTCTCTCTGTAGCGGCAACGCTGCCCGGCAGTGCGCCCGCGCGTGTAGTGCGGGTGAATGCTGGCCCTTACCCGCTCACGGTGAACCTGTATAAAGACCCGGCCAACGCGGGCTTTGCTCTGCCCTTCAGCATTTCTACTCCGCACGCAAGATCGTTGACCTTCGATGCCTCAACGATTCCTGCTGATGGTGTGGATGCGACGCCCGTCCACGCCAGTCTGACCGCGACGGCGAGTGGTGCACAGGGGACGGCAGAGATCACCGTGCAGGGGCCGTGGACGCTGGAGGTGGATGTTAATGGCCCGGCTGGTCCTGGCATTGCCCTTATTCCAATAACGGCGACCGCTCCGCCAGCCATTCCGCTCTGGTCGGGCTGGTTGATTGGACTGCTCCCGCTCTATGGCCTGCTTCTCTTCTTGCTGATGCAGCGGAACCGGAAGACGGCTCAATCGGTCACAGTCGTTGTGGATGATGCTCCGGCTCACAATGAGGCTCAGGTTCCATGATAAGAAAAGTTTAATCATCATGCTATCGTTATAGCAGCTATAAAATACTGAAGCAGGAGGGTCTCACGAATGCTGTTCCCCTGTTCCTCCTCCCGTTGCAAGTAAGCAAGCACCTCCGTTTTGAACCGTTCCAGTATATCGGGTGTCATATGCTCTAACGCGTAACGAGGACCGTGCGTCCAGCGCGCATCCCACCATTCTTGAGCATTCGTATAGTCAAAGTCTACCTGCTCTTTGCGCACCTGCACGTTGCTAAAGCCTGCCTGTTCAAGATAGTGAGGAAGTTCCGCATAGTTGCTGCCCTTTCCACTTCCTACACGGATAGGAAATTGATAGTGAGCAGCGTATTCGGTAATGTGCTGTCCGTACCATTTCGTGATGCTATCGAGGCTCTCAGCTACAGTAACACCCAGCTTTCCTCCTGGATGGAGTACACGGAAGAACTCTGATAGCGCCTTCTCAAGTTGTGGAAAGAGAAAGATGGCGAAATTGCAGAGCACGTAGTCGAAGGAGGCGTTGGGGAAAGTCAGGTGCTCGGCGTCCATCGAGAGCATGATGGCATTATGTAGTCCACGCCGCTTGATCTCTGATTCCGTCTCTCGCACCATTCCTTCAGCAAGATCGATGCCAATTACTTTGCCCTGCGGACCGACTTTTAGCGCCGCTGGAAAGAGATTGGCACCTCGACCAGCGGCGACATCTAACACGGTAGCGCCTTCTACTATGCCGATATATTCGACCATACGCTGGCCCGCATATGCGAAGTAGTTCGGTCCTGTATTACCGTAGAGAGCGGAAACGCGATGGTACAACCCGGCAATCCGCTCCTTTTTTGCCTCGTCGTTGGTCATCAGGGAATCCTTTCATAGCTCTTTGTAGAACTATTTTATACCAGGTAGGCCTATGCTATCCAGTATAAAATGGTCTTCGTGAGCGTGACTGTATTCCCCAGGCGGATGGGGGCAAGCTCCATCTCTACTAATGAGTTTCGATCTCCACCTGCGTCGCTACAATCTCTCGTTGCAGGTATTCAGTGATATCACCGCTGAGGGCAACGGGCTTCTCGGCCCGAATATCTGACGAAGAGGCTCCGATGCTGAAGGTAAAATCCCCCGGTTCGGTGACGAAGCGCATTTGCGGATCGTAGAAGGCGAGCCGCGATGGATGCACGGTGAACGTGATCCTGCTGGCCTGGCCTGCTGCGAGGGAGAGGCGGGCGAAACCCAGTAACATGCGTATGGGGCGGGCGACGGAGGCAACTTCATCGTGGCAGTAGAGCTGTACTACCTGGCTGCCCTCTCGCTCGCCAACGTTGCGCACGGTAATGGAGATCCCGATGGGTTCGGTCGTATTCGTCGCCTGCACGCTGAGATCGCTATAGTCAAACGTGCTGAAGCTCAAGCCATGTCCGAAGGCGAAGAGCGGACTCGTTGGTGAGTCGATATAGTCGCCGAAGAACATGGCATGATCCCCGCCCGCGCGCGGCCCGACGTAGTTAGGGACCTGACCGACCAGGCGCGGGAGGCTTACAGGCAGGTGCCCACCGGCATCTACTTTGCCGGTCAATACGTCGGCCAGTCCGTTGCCGCCCTCTTCTCCCGGTGGGAATATCTGCAGCAGCGCGTTGGCCCGATCGGCGATAGAGGCGAGCGTGTGGACGCGTCCGCTGAGCACCACTACCACAAGCGGCGTTCCCGTCCCGGCAATCTCCTGGACCAGTTCTTGCTGTACGCCGGTGAGGTCCAGGCTGGCTGCGTCGTTACCCTCGCCGACTGTTACGGGACGCAGGAGGCCGCTGCGACCTGCAACGACGACGACGGCTACTTCAGCCTCGCGCGCCGCACGAATTGCCTCAGCAAAGCCGGAGCGATCGTCGCCTTGCACCTCGCAGCCTCTAGCGTATTTCACTTCAACATCCTTGCCTAGAGCGGCGCGCAGACCGGCAAGCGGCGTAACATGTGGAGTGAAATAGGGGCCGGGCGCGTATCTTCCGGTTGCCTGTGGCACGAGTAGCCCGGAGAGGTCGACATCCGGCGGGGCGGCGTAGATCATCTCAAGGTGTGCGGGATAGTGGTAGTCACCCTGCAGGAGTCGTTCGTCGTCGGCTCCTGGGCCGATGACCGCGATCCGCTTCAGAGTGGGAGCAAGGGGCAGGATGCCGTCGTTGCTTAGCAGGATGGTCGATTCTGCCACCCCCTGGCGGGCCAGTACGCGCTGTTCAGGCGTATCGAATGCTGCGCTGGCGGCTGACGCATCGACGTAGGGCCGCTCGAAGAGTCCGAGCTGGAACTTGAGGCGTAGCACGCGTCGTACCGCCGTGTCGATAACCTCAATTGGGACGCGTCTGGCCTCGATCTCGGCTCTCAGTGGCGCTCCAAAGCAGTCGACGGCGGGCAGTTCCATATCCAGTCCGGCCAGCAGAGCGAGTCGTGCGGCCTCGCCGGGAGTCGCCGCAACATGATGATGGTGCATGAGCATCGCGACAGCACCATAGTCGGCGACAACGGTGCCGTCGAAGCCGAGTTCGTCGCGCAGCAAACTGGTGAGGATGGCGGGAGCACCGGCACAGGGCAGGCCATCAACGGATGCGTAGGAGTTCATGATGGTGGCGAGTTCAGCATTGCGGATGACGGCGACGAAGGGCTCGGCGTAGACTTCGCGCAGTTCGCGCGGACCCAGCTGGACGGGACCCCAGTTGCGTCCTCCATCGGACATGGCATAGCCCAGGAAGTGCTTACCTGTGGCGGCAACTCCCTCTCGCAGGTCGCCGCCCTGCAGACCCTGGATGTATGCGGTCCCGAGAATGCCTATCAGCACGGGATCCTCGCCATAGGTCTCCTCTACGCGCCCCCAACGTGGATCGCGGGCAACATCCAGAACGGGAGCAAGCGCGTGCCGCGCGCCAACTGCCAGCATCTGTGTGCGAATGACTTCCGCTACCTGCCTGACCAGCTCCGGGTCCCACGTCGCCGCGAGTCCGATTCCTTGCGGAAAGACCGTCGCGTCGCGGTGACAGAAACCGCCTGTAGACTCCTCGTGAACGATAACCGGAATGCCGAGCCGCGTGCGTTCGACGGCAACCTTTTGAATAGTGTTCATGAAGGCTGCGCTCTCTTCAGGATGCAGGCCCGTCGAGGCACCGATGCGCGTTACCTGCCCGATACCATGCGGCATCTTCTCCACGATGGTATCGACATCGAGCGCTCCGGTGCTCACAAAGGCGGTGCTCCAGAGACAACCGAGCTGGGCCAGCTTCTCGTCCAGCGTCATAAGGGCAAGCAGGTCTTTGACCCGTTCTTCAATAGAGGCGCGCGGGTCGCGGTAGAGCGGCGTAGACAAAGTGATACTCCTTGCTATATGGTTTTTAAAACGGTTACTACTATTCTGTCAAACCACATTGGATACCTCAACTCAGTAGGGACCACGTTCACGGCGTCCGGATTTATCGTATTATGCGCATTAAGCACGTTTTTCTATCATTGTGCAGGGAGGAACATGATGAATCACGGACGCCGTGAACGTGGTCCCTACAATTGAAAGGACCATATGCATGTTGACAGACTACTACTTTATTTACTAAAGCCTGCAACCAGGCCACCTAGCAGCTGGCGTCTGCCAAAGACATAGAGCAGGATAATTGGGGTCGCTGACAGGAAGACCGCTGACAGAATGGCTGGGACGTTGGTCGTAAATTGTCCCCTGAAATTTGCGAGCGAGAGCGGAAGCACGGCCACACTCTGGCTCTGAGTGAGAACCAGGGGGAACAGATAGCTGTTCCAGACCTGAATCGTCTCGTAAATGACGACCGTGATGATCGCTGGCCTTGAAAGCGGTAGGACCAGATTATACAAAATGCGCAAATGAGTCGCACCATCAAGCAGCATCGACTCGTGGAGTTCACGGGGAATGTCTCTGATGTAGGTGACGAGCACAAGAATCGACAGCGGAATGCCGAAGGCGATCGAGGGCAGGATCAGCGCAAACAGAGTATCGTAGAGATGCAAGTTGGAGACAATGGCATAAATCGGGATGATCGTTGCCTGTAGCGGGATCGCGAGTCCAAGCAAGAAAAGGTTGAAGATGTTCCGCGTATAGGGGCTTCGTGCCTGCGAAATCGCGTAGGCCGCCAGCAGGGAGACCACCAGAATCAGGAAGACGCCTACAACCGTGACGAAAACGGTGTTGGTGAAGTAGGTAAAGAACCCGTTCTCCAACACGGTGGCGTAGTTCTCCAGCGTTGGATGCGATGGAAACGACCAGGGAACGTCCGTGAACAGGTACTGTTGTGGCCGGAGGCTCGTGAACAACATATAGAGGATCGGGTAAAAAGAAAACACGAGCCAGAGCACACCGAACGCCGCCGGGATAATCTCCCAGAGGCTACTTTGACTGAACTGATGTTTTGGCCGTGGTGCAGCAAGCGCCGTTTTGTGTGATAGATCGGTGTCTGTCGTGTTTTGTGTCTGAGAATGGGTTGCCATGCTTATAATCCCTCCAACTGACTCGACATTTTGCTAAAGCCGCTAAAACGCAGCAGGATAAACGAGAGGACGATACCAAAGGCGGCCAGGACAACCGCAATCATGCTCCCGTAGCCTACCTGTTCATTTTGAAAGGCCGTGATGTACATCTGGAGAGGGAGGACACGTGTCGCGTAACCGGGGCCACCCTGCGTCGTCACCCAGAAGAGGTCGAAGTAGGTGAGGGAGCCGGTAAAGATCAAGGTGGTCGAGGTGATGATCGTATATTTCAACTGCGGCAAGGTGATGGCGAAAAAGTTTTGGATGCGTCCACCCCCATCGATAGTGGCAGCCTCGTAGAGCTCTTTGGGGATCTGCCGGGCACCGCCGAGGTAGAGGAGTGAGTGAAATGGAATGAACTGCCAGCTCACGATGACCATCACCACATAAAAGGCCAGGTGAGGATCTCCAAGCCAGGCTCTTGTCAATCCTGAGAGGCCTAGCACGGTTAGCAAGGGATTGATCAGGCCAAAATTCGGGTCCAGCATATTCTGCCACGTGAGGGCGATGGCGACGGCGGAAAAGAGTAATGGCAGGAAATACAGGACGCCGAAGACACTCCGATAAAGTTGTTTCCCGGCCATAAAGACGCCGAGCAAGATGCTAATGGGGGTCTGTACGATCCAACTGATCACCATTACCTGGATCGTAAGGAAAAGAGAAGTGAGGGTGACACGATCGGAAAACAGCGCACGCCAATTGCCTAAGCCAATCCATTCAGCGGGTGCCAGCCCATTCCAGCTGGTAAAGCTATAGTAGAGGGCAATAAAGAGAGGAATGATGGCAAAGGCAACGTAAAAGATTAGCGCTGGCATGGTCCAGAGCACTGCGAACAAGTTGGACCGCTGAGCGGTCTTTGGCATTTTCGTTATTGCGCTCATAGCGCTCTCCTATCTGAGATGGGGATCTCACTACTGCAGGCATAGCACGTCCCCGCATGGGGGAGGTCTCCTCTTCAACGCTGAAGAGGAGACCGACATATATTCTGATTTTACAAGGCGAAGTTATCCCTCGGCTAGCTTTTTAAGCGAACCAGTACGCAAGGGAACCTCCACATGCTTACTTACCGAGAGTTTTGTTCATATTGCTGGAGAACGTCTCAGGAGAAATCTGGTTCAAGAATACCTGGCTCAGGTTAGTCAAGCTCGCTTGCGCTTGCGTTGGCGGCAAGACCTGGTCCCAGGACAACTGGAAGTTCGGTGCATTCTTCGCCATGTTGTAGTTGTACGTCAGCCACTCACCATTGGTGGCGGAGGCGAGCTGTGACTCAAGACCCTGGACCGGTGGCACATCACCCACGTTGATGAAGCCTTTGACCATCGCATCAGTTAAAACGCCATTCTTGAGGTAGTCGACTGCATTCTTGGTCGATTTTGCGACCTTGGAGACCGAGTAAAAATTGCACGGGTTTCCGTAGACATCTTTCGGGTCTCCTTTGCCGCCCTCTACTGCGGGGAAGGGGAACCAGCCGAGTTTGCCACTGCTAATAAAGTCAGGGCTGTTGGTCTGGAACACCGAAAAGTTCCAGTTCCCTTGCAGCATCATCCCAGCTTTTCCAGTGTAGAGCAGAGCGGCGTCCTGGTTGGAGTCAGCGTTGGTCGACGTGTAGGAAGTACCAAAAGCCCCCATCTTGACGAGTTCCTGAACCATCGTGTTCGCCTTGATAAATGCGGGATCGGACCATGCATTGGGCTGGCCAGCAATAACGGCCTTAAAGGCATCTGCTCCGCCGATGCGATCAACAAGGAACTCGGCATACATCAGGTAGGGCCACTGGCTCCCTCCGGCAAGCGCTATCGGGATGATGTTATTTTTCTTCAACACATTGATGACGTTGAGCAGATCTGACCAGGTGGTGGGTGTGCTCAATTTGTACTTGGAGAAGATGTCCTTGTTATAGTAGAAGAGCTCCGTCTGCATCCCCGCGTTAGGAATACCGTAGTATTTGCCATCGAAGGCTGCGTTGGCGAGAACTGACGAGAAAAATTTGTTTTTCCAGGTAGGATCAGCGTTCAGATCGGGGGTGAGATCATACACGTCACCTGCATTGACGTAGGATTTAAGGATACCACCGCCCCAACCAAAGAAAATATCGGGCGGATTTTTAGCACCCATTGCCACCTGGAGTTTTTGTTTGTACGGATCGTTCTCAAAGAAGTCAACATGGACCTTAACCGCCTTCTGTGCACTGTTGTAGGCAGCCGCAGCAGCCTGGACAACTTTCTGTTCGTTCCCTGTGCGGATGTCCCACACTTCGACGGTTCCCGTGCTGCCTCCTGCCCCTGTGCTTGTTGATTGACTGCTTCCAACACCGAAACAACCGGACAGCGTTGTTGTCAGTGCTGCTCCTCCTGTTACCTGTAGAAATGTACGCCGTGAAACTCTTGCTTGCATCTTTCTGCCTCCCTGGCATCTTTGCCTATCTGCCAGACCGAAAAGTCTGGTAAGGATGAGTAGTCACTCTCTGGTCTATCCGGTGCAAATTGCACTGGATGGAAGGAACGCGCGCTCTTCGGCCTCCTTTTCATCGGTATATGCCTGTCGTGCGAGGCTCTACGCGATTCTGAGAGGGACGCTTGACTCACGCACTACCAGGTTCGTCGCCAATTCGACGCGCATACTGTCAAGTGGCTCCTCCGCTATCAGGCGCAGCAACATCGTCGTAGCAACCCGTCCCATCTCGACGAGCGGCTGACGCACCGTTGTCAGGGCCGGAGTGATGATGGATGCGAGCGGCACATCATCGAAGCCAACAACGCTCATAGAGTCGGGAATGCTGAGATCGCGAGCATGCAGCGCACTATAGACGCCCATTGCCTGTGTATCGCTGCCAGCAAAAATAGCGGTCGGTGGCTCCGGCAGGTCCAATAGTGCACACGTCTGCTCGTATCCTGTTTGCTGTATGAACAATCCGGGACGTATGAGTTCCGGCTCAATGGGGATGCCCGCGTCTTCCAATGCAGCGCGATAGCCAGCGATGCGATCCCGGCTGCAACGCAGCGCGGCGTCTCCACTAATGATAGCGATGCGTCGATGTCCAAGCGAGAGAAGATGCTCCGTCGCCTGACGCCCGCCCAGCCAGTTTGTTGCCCCGACCGAAGGGACATCGGCCCCCAGCTCTCCCCGATGATCTACTACGACAAACGGAATTCTGTTGCGCTGCAGCATATCCAGGCGCTGCGACTGGCCCTGCGCCAGAACAAGGATGGCACCATCAGTAGCTCCATCGATGACCCTGGCAAGCCAGCGCTGCTCGAACTCTGGCGAGTTATGCGTAAGCGAGAGCGCTAAACGCAACTCAGTGCGCTCCAGCACTTCCTCAACGCCGCGTACAATTTCCACTGAGTATAGATTAGTGAGGTCCGGCACCAGCATGTCGATGATGCCGCTGCTCTCCTTCAAGACGTTCTTTACGCGGCTGTGTATAAAGCCGCTCTCTTTAATCACCTGCTCTACGCGCTCGCGTGTCGCAGGTGCCACATCAGGTCGATTGTTCAGGACGCGCGAAACGGTGGGAATTGAGACGCCAGCTTTCGCGGCAATCTCTGCAATGGTGCTGCGTTTAGATGATGTTTGACTCATTTTCTGAAAATGACCAATCTTTCTTTCTTTGTAGACTGTACTATAGTATTCCTACAAGATCTCCTGCCTGTCAAGAGATGGAAAAGCGTAAGAAGACAGCTCATTTTCAGACTGGCAGCCTACCCTTCGCTCGCTAGATGACTCTAGCCTGCTAGCAACGAGGATGGGCCGATATTGATAGGCCAACGCCAATTTTCGAAGAATTATCGGGAATTTTACCGGAGTATAATATAGTATTCCCGAAAATTTTCTATTTGTCAAGTGGTTGAAAAGGTCCTTTAGTCCTTGACAACTCTCTTCTTCCATATTAATATTTCAGTAAGCACTGGAATATTGAAACTATCGCAAAATGGAGTGATATAGATGCCTGCTACGGTCAATAGTGGTTGGATCGCATTCGATATCATCGCTATCGCTTTTATGATCCTCTATCCACTGATATTAGCGATTATTGCCCGGCGGCGGCTCGGCGTCTCCTGGCGCTACTTCGGCTATGGCGCGCTGATCTTTTTCCTCTTCCAGCTCATCAGTCGTGTGCCGCTTGTGACGATACTAGGCAAAGTGTTGGCCCCGCAGCTTACTTCGTCGCCTGTTTTCTTGTACGCCTGGCTCATCGCGCTGCCGCTGACGGCGGGCCTGTTCGAGGAGATTGGGCGTTATGTAGGCTATCGCTGGCTGCTGC
>DAOTTD010000379.1:0-6368 GCA_034438015.1 Ktedonobacteraceae bacterium
GTGCGTCGGTATCGACAGCAGTCTCCGGCCATGGCTCTGGGGCTGACGGACCATCTCTGGTCGTTCCTGGAAGTGTTGACCTCCCGTGTTCCTACCACCTCTTAACAGGGTCACTACCGAAAATTCCTTCACAGGCCCAATTTGATTGACACATTTCCTGCTATACAGTACTATTCTTAAATAGTGAAAGGCAGCAAAGGTACCAGGTAGAGATGACAACTAAATCTTATACAGCAAAAATACGTCTTTTTTTAGCTTTCGCATACGAAGATCAAAAATTCCGCGACGAACTGGTGAAGCACTTGAGAACGCTTGAGCGTATAGGCATGATCGACGATTGGTACAGGTACGAAATTCGGTCTGCAAGCGACTGGCAACAGGTTGACAACAACCGGCTTAACCAGGCCGATATCATCTTGCTCGGCATCAGTCCAAATTTTATTGAATCCGACTATTATTATCATGTCCAGATGCCACAGGCTCTTGAGAGACAGAAGACTGGTCAGGCTCACGTGATTCCCATTCTGCTTCGCCCAACACCATGGCAAGGTCTCCCCATCGCGCGTTTTCAATGGTTGCCACGGAGTAATCCGCAAGAGATGAAAGCTGTCAGTGAATGGCAAAACAGAGACACGGTATATAGAAAAATCGTTGAAGAGATTCAACACATCATTAATGAACTTCTAGGGCGAAAAAAGACCACGACACCTCTTGAGACGATAGAAACACCACCACCCGAGGGGGAAAAAATCTCTCCACCACAGGGAACTACCCACCGCATCTATAAAGAACATAGCAACTACTTGATTAGCGTTGCCTGGTCGCCCGATGGGAAGTACATTGCTTCTGGCGGAGGCGATAGCACCGTTAGAGTATGGGATGCGGATACAGGGCATACTCTTTCTCTTTACCGGGGACACAATAAGGGTACCATTCTTGGAGGGATACTTCTTTCTGAAGTTTGGACCATTATCTGGTCCCCCGAGAGTTCCACGCTCGTATTTGCTGGCAAGCGAGCCCCCACCGTCTGGCGACCTTCCAACGATCAGAAAATCGCCACCTATCAAGGCCACTCTCCTATCATGCCTGTTATAGCAAGCATGTCATGGTCGCCCGATGGACAGTTTATTGCTTCGACCAACCTCGGGAGTCCGAAAGATCAGGCAGTCCATATATGGCGTCATGGCGACGGTCGGCAGATTGCAAAAATGAATGTCAGCTCTGGCTGGACGGACACAAATCCTATTGGAGGAGTTGCATGGTCGCCCGATAGCAAGCGCATTGCCTGTGGATTGCATGGAGAGGTTCGCATCTACGACATCCTCACAAAACAGCATCTGCACACATACAGCCATAAATCAGCCTGGGCCTATTATTGCGTCTGCTGGTCGCCTGACAACAGCAAGCTGATATGCGCTTTCCCAAAGCAAGCAGTGGCATGGGATATTCCGACAGGAAAGCTCCTCTATTCATATGTCAATCATAGCGCAGATATACGCGATCTCGCTCTATCACCTGATGGCAGATATGTTGCAAGCGCCAGCAATGATACCACCGTCCATATCTGGAAGACGGATACAGGAAAGCATGTCTACACATATTCCGCCCACAAAGATCAGGTTGCATCGGTAACATGGTCGCCCGATGGCACGCGTATTGCCTCGGGATGCAAGGATGGCACGGTCCGCGTCTGGCAGGCTATCTAATCTCCTGGCGTTCCATCTGATACAATAGAAGGAAAACGAGGATAAGACTATGCCCTTCGATCTTCAGCGCGCTCGCCAGGATACACCAGGTTGTCATAATGTATTGCATTTCAATAACGCAGGGGCGGCACTGATGCCGCAGCCTGTGCTGGACGCAACAATCGGCCATCTGCAACTGGAGGCGCAGATTGGCGGCTACGAGGCTGCTGCGCAGGCCGAAGACGCGATTGAGCATGTGTACGATGCTGCGGCGGCGCTGATCAACTGCACGCGTGAAGAGATTGCGATCGTGGAGAATGCGACGCGGGCGTGGGACATGGCCTTCTATTCGCTGCCGTTTCGGGCGGGCGATCGTATTCTGACCGGCATGAATGAATATGCCAGCAACTATATCGCCTTCTTGCAGATGGCGCGCAAGACCGGCGCGGTGATCGAGGCGGTTCCCAACGACGAGCACGGGCAGATCTCGATCCAGGCGCTGCGTACTATGCTCGATGAGCGCGTCAGGCTGATCGCCGTTACCCACGTGCCGACGAGTGGGGGACTGGTGAATCCGGTCGCGGAGGTGGGCAAGGTAGCGCGCGAGGCCGGCATCCTCTACCTGGTCGACGCCTGCCAGTCGGTGGGACAGATGCCCATCGATGTCGAGAAGATCGGCTGCGATATGCTCTCGGCGACGGGGCGCAAATACCTGCGGGGTCCGCGCGGAACCGGCTTTTTGTATGTTCGGCGCTCGCTTGTCGATCGGCTTGAGCCGCCGTTTCTGGATTTGCACGCGGCGGAGTGGGTGGCGCGCGACCGCTACGAGATACGCTCCGACGCACGCCGCTTCGAGAACTGGGAGGCGAACTACGCGGGGAAGGTCGGGTTGGGAGTCGCCATCGATTACGCCATGCAGTGGGGCATCGATAATATCTGGCGGCGCGTCAGGACGATTGCCTATCAACTGCGCACACAACTCAGTCCGCTGCCGGGCGTCATTGTGCATGATCGCGGCATTACGCAATGCGGCATCGTCACCTTCACCGTCGAGGACGTAGCACCTGAAGAGATCCAGCGCCGCCTGGCCGAGCAAAACATCAACGTCTCGGTCGCGGTGATCGGCTCGACGCGGCTCGATCTGGAGGCACGAGGACTGAGGAGCATGGTGCGCGCGTCGGTCCACTATTATAATAGCGAAGAGGAGATCGAGCGCTTCTGCTTCCTCATCGCGGAGATGGTGCAATGAGGATAGAGCGCCTCAATGCCCAAAGAGCCAGCCACCATTGACGTTGAGCACTTCGCCCGTCACAAATGATGCCTCTGGCCAGGCGAGGTAGAGGACGGCGGCGATGGCTTCAGGACTACCGACACGCCCGGAGCTTCTAGCATAGAAAGGACGGAATCAATGGGACAAGGTATCGTCTCACTTTTAGATGTTCATCATTGTCAAATTGTAAAAGATCTTTGGGCAGAATTGAAACGTGAGTTTGGAGTACAGGGCGTCTATGTCACACCATATCCTCACTTTTCTTATCAGGTTGCCAGCCATTACAATGTTGAGTTGCTTGAACCTATCTTGCGCGATTTTGTTGCCAGCCATAAGTCATTTTACGTCAACACAACCGGATTAAGCATCTTCACTGGAAAGATGCCGGTGCTCTACATTCCGATAATACGCAGCGCTGAATTGACACTGGTTCATCAAGAGCTATATCATCTTTCTACCGCTAAAGCAGGGAGTGGAATTCAAGAATATTACCATCCTGACGCCTGGATGCCACACATCACGATCGGCTTTGGAGATCTGGATAGCGATATCCTTGCTCGCATGATCCACTATCTGGGTGAACGCGACTTCAACTGGCGCATCTTGATTGATAATATCATATTCATTTATGACCCTGGAACAGGGCAAGAGGTGAAATATCGCTTTCAATTAACTGCATAAGCAAAGAGGCCAGGCTCTTTTAAATGTGCTCGGCCTCTCATCTCATATTAGCGATGTTAGCTTTTCGTTCCAGCTTTGCTCGCCAGCTTGCGCGACCTGAAACGCAGAGGCTTCCCGGTTGGAGAGGAGGCGCCCGACTCCACACCCTCCATCGTACGTTCGATCAGGAACTGTTGCACCTTTTGTCGATCGTTGCTTTCCTGATAGATAGCGATCTGGTGATCGGCGCCCGTACCATGAGGATCGTCCAGCAATTCGCGCAGATAGTTCATCTCGCGGCGGCTGCCCAGGTCGTCCACCATATCATCGACGAAATCCAGCATCTCCCTGAGAGAGTCACGTATACTCAGGCGGCGCATGCGGCCGAAATCGAGCATCTGGGCGTCCAGACCGTAGCGCATGGCGCGCCACTTGTTCTCCTCGATATAATCGCGGCGCAGCGTGGGAACGCTCTTATCGCGCTCATTGAGATACGCCAGCTTCGCCACCAGCGCCTGACAGAGCGCTACGATGCCCAGCGTATCCTCCAGCGTCGAGGGCATATCGCAGATGCGGAACTCCAGCGTATCGAAGAAGGCGTGCGGGCGGATATCCCACCAGATCTTCTTGCCGTTATCAATAGCCTCCATCTCCACTAGATCCTGCACGTAGCGATCGAAATGGCTCCATGAATCGAAGACATCTGGCATTCCGCTGCGCGGAAAGCGCTTCCAGACGACTGCACGATAGGATTTGATGCCGGTCATGCGCTCGTGCCAGAACGGTGAATTGGAGGAAAGGGCCAGCAGGTGAGGCAGCCATGTGCGCACCTGGTTCATAATCTTGATCTGCAGTTCTTTATCCTGCACGGCCACATGTACATGCAAGCCGAAGATCAGGATAGAACGTCCAATATCCTGATACTCTTCTTCCAACTCTTCGTAACGCTCGTGTTCGGTACGCTCCTGTTCACGCCAGCTCGCGCTCGGATGCGTCCCCGCGCTGACCAGAGCCAGCCCTTCCTCTTTGACCAGGCGCGAGAGCAACATACGGGCTGAATACAACTCTCTGCGGGCAGCGGTCAGATCAGGCAAAACGTCTGAGATATACTCCACCGTCGATTGCAGCATCTCCGGCTTGATCTTCTTCTCAAAATACGGGGCGCCCTTGTGCAGTATGCTTTGCGCACAAGAGCACAGCTCGCCCGATCCCAGCTTCACTAACTGGAACTCTTCTTCAACTCCAAGTGTGAAATGATCCGACATTCTATACACCTCCAGCAAACTAGCAATAGAGTTCTATCACGTATCCACTTATGCAGATAATACGGATGAAATTGCGAATCAGGTTCTAGTAGTTACTGAGAAGAGCCATTCGGGGCTGGAATCCAGCGCGATAAAATACCCGTTTTATTGGCGTTTTCAAGGATAACGGAAGACCTACGCCAGCGTTATCTGCGCATATGGACCATCTTCTGCAGGCTTCCCCCTTGTCACCGAGCTACCCTGCGTCGACACCTCTGTCGCAGTAACGAGGCGGGTATCATCGGGCGACCAGGCCAGGGCGAAGACCGGCGTGTCTATGTAGAAGGCGAAATTGCGTTCGGTCTCCGCGTCCCAGGAGACCACGACGGCACAAATATCGCCGCAGTAGACCTGCGTTACCGCCGCGATACGTTTCCCATTGTGCGACCAGGCGACAACAAAGATGAGATCTGGCAGGACGCCTTTCGCGGTACTGATCTGCGCCTCCTTCACATTGTACCCTTCGTAGGTATAAGCCACCTTGCCGGTCACAGCATCCCAGACCTGCACCGTTTTGTCCCACGAACCGGAGGCGATCCTTTTCCCATCAGGTGCCCAGGAGACCGAGCTGACGGTAGCTGTATGACCACGATAGGTAAAGACGCGCTTTCCGCTCGCGACATCCTGGATATGGACGGTCGTATCCGAGGAGGCGGAGGCGAGATGCAGGCTATCGGGCGACCAGGATACGCTATTTACGCTGTTAGTATGGCCGCGATAGACGTACTTCTGGGTGCCGGTCGCCGCGTCCCACAGCCGTACGGTGCCATCCACCGAACCCGAGGCAATGTATCTTCCATCGGGCGACCACGCCACCGTCGTCACAGAGTCGGTATGGCCGCGACAGATGGCGACGTGCTCCCCGGAAAGAGCATCCCAGATCTGCACCGTCTTATCGGAAGCGCCCGAGACAACGCGCTGGCTATCTGGCGACCAGTCCGCGGCATTTACGCCGGCACTGTGACCGCGATAGATAAAGGGGTGAAAATGATCGCTGGCATTGGCGGCCCAGATCTGCACTGTTTTGTCTAAAGACCCGGAGGCGATGTAGCGGCTATCGGGCGACCATGCGACAGTTGTTACACGCATTTTATGTCCGCGATAGGTTGCAATAATGCTGCCATGAGAACGAGGAGTAGGGGTAGGAGCAGGCGACGAAGCAGTGGACTGCGCACAGCCCTCTATGCTCATCGTCACGATAAAGCCCGCGAGACTCTGTAGAACGACGCGGCGGGAGAGACGCTCTGTTGATTGTTGCATCACTGACTAATCCCTTCTTGAGCCTATGCGCTCAGCAATGATGAGAAAACAGGACCTGCTCCGCAACTGATAATGCCGTATAGATAGGTTCTATGCCAGAGCATAGCATCTCCTCGTGTAACTGTCAATATTATTTAGAGGGTTATCATCTGTTCCCCTATCGATCGACTTGTGATAAGATAGGCGTCA
>DAOTTD010000380.1:0-49916 GCA_034438015.1 Ktedonobacteraceae bacterium
AGATAGACCTCAGCAAAGCCTCCTCGTCCAAGAAGCGAGACCAATCGATAACTCCCCAGTTGTTGCCCTACAAGGCTTCGCCTCACGATGCATCTGACTCCTACTATGATGAAGAAATCCATTTTTAGATGATATAAAAGAAATGTAACAGATCAATATTCATTGGTCAAGTAGAAAGAGCAATTGAACTAAAACGGATTCCCGTACTACTTACTTACTTACCTGCCTTCCTATGTTGTCAGGTACAACTTTTGTTAGTATTAAGAGCTCAGTTCCTAATAAATCAGCAGAATTCCATACTTGTTAGCGTATCATGGAATCAAGCATCGGAAGTTGTAACTGATATCCATAGACATGCTCTGAAAGGTACTTAGCTTAGTAATGAGAATTGATTTGTCGTTAAAGCTGTGTTGTAATAGGCATGTGACAAAGAGGATCAGAGCAATGATACTATAGAAAGGGAGGATATCGTGGCACAAATAGCTTGAGTGAGTATAAGACGAGCCAGCACCTCTCAATCGTCCTCGCGCTCAGCACGCCACATGGTATAATACCCCGTATAAGAGAGAGATAGCACCAACAGGGAGGCTCGATATGCGACTACAGGGCAAAACCATTGGATATTTTGTAGCTGAAGAGGTTGAGGATCTGGAGTTCTGGGTTCCGCTGATGCGGCTGCGCGAGGAAGGGGCCAGGGTAATTGTGATTGGCCTGTCGGCGAGGACGGTGCACGGGAAACACGGTCTGGAGATGACGCCAGATGTGAGCATCGAGGAGGCTCCCGTCGCCAATGATCTCGATGGGCTGGTAATTCCTGGCGGCTGGGCGCCGGATAAGCTGCGACGCAATCAGAGATTGCTGCAACTCGTGCGCGATGTGCATGCGCGGGGCAAGGTTATCGCCACTATCTGCCACGGCGGACTGGTCCCGATCTCTGCCGGTATTATGGGCGGACGTAAGGCAACGGGTTCCCTTGGCATCAAAGATGATATCGTCAACGCGGGTGGCATCTGGGTAGACGACCCGGCGTTCCGCGAGGGCAATCTGGTGTGGGGACGCGTCGTTGAAGACATTCCCGACTTCTGCCGCGAATTGGTCGCTGCTCTTGCAGAGTAGAGGTCATATAAAAAACTAAAGAGTAAACGGGTAGGTTGGAAGTGTAGATGAAAGTTAGAGATATTATTAAGCTTATTGAGGCAGATGGATGGTACCAGGTTACGATGAAAGGAAGCCATCGACAATATAAGCATTCGACGAAACCCGGACGTGTTACTGTTGCAGGACACCTCAGCAAAGAAGTTCCTCCTCGTACACTGTCAAGTGTTCTTAAACAGGCAAAACTTTCAGGGAGGGATTGATATGTACCGTTTTCTTGTTATTATCGAAAAGGGCGACGAAAACTTTGGTGCCTATTCACCAGATTTACCAGGGTGTATCGCGGTTGGAGATACAGTGGAGGAGGTCAAGGATAACATGCAGGAGGCAATCAGGATGCACCTGCAAGGGATGATTGAGGATAACGAGCCAATCCCGACTCCCACAACTACCGCCCAGTATGTAGAGGTTGCTTTGTCTGATTCGGCAGCATAATCGCATAGCGCAGGTCCATCCATATATCGATGCCCGCGATCTCTACATACATTCGCTTTACTCTGAACGCGAGAGAACTGGAGGATTCATGAGTCAATTTCTTGATGCGCTGGCGCAGCATGTTATTATCTACGATGGCGCCATGGGCACCAATGTACAACGCTATCAATTGACGGCGGAGGATTACGGCGGCCAGGCAACTGAGGGCTGTAACGAGTACCTGGTCCTGACACGACCTTCAGTGATCGAGGAGATTCACGCGGGCTTTCTTGAGGTAGGCTGCGATGTGATCGAGAGCGATTCGTTTACGGCGAGTCGCCTGAAGCTCGATGAGTACGGTATTGGCCACCTGACGCACGAGATCAACCTGACGGCGACGCGGCTGGCACGGCGCGTGGCTGATCGCTACAGTACACCAGAGCACCCGCGCTTCGTGGCGGGCTCGGTGGGACCGACCGGCATGCTGCCCTCGTCCGACGATCCTCTGCTGAGCAATATTACATATCAGCAACTCGTGGAGATCTTTCGCGAACAGGCGGCGGCCCTGCTGGAGGGTGGCGTCGATCTGCTGCTGATCGAGACCAGCCAGGATATTCTGGAGGTGCGGGCGACGATCACTGGCATGAGACGGGCCATGCAGCAGGTTGGGCGTGTAGTGCCGATCCAGGCTCAGGTCTCGCTCGATACCAGTGGACGCATGTTGCTCGGTACCGATATCGCAGCGGTGATGGCGACGCTGGTGGCGTTGCGCGTCGATATCGTGGGCCTGAACTGTTCGACGGGTCCTGACTATATGCGCGAGCCGGTGCGCTTCCTCGCCGAGAACTGTCCGCTGCCGATCTCGACGATCCCCAACGCGGGCATTCCCTTGAACGTCAATGGGCAGGCCGTCTATCCCACGAAGCCGGAGCAGATGGCAATGGCCCTGCGCGAGTTCATCACCGAGTTCGGCGTCAATATCGTCGGCGGCTGCTGTGGCAACAGTCACGAGCACCTGCGCGCGATCGTCAATGCGTGTCGCACCGCATCGCGCCAGGCACGCCCGATCGCCGACGGGAACATAAGTGAGAAGGACTTTACGCGCATCACGCCGCCCTTCGTCTCCAGCGGCATCCGCGCCACCGCGATGCTGCAGGACCCGGCACCGCTGCTCGTGGGCGAACGCGTCAACGCACAGGGGAGCCGCAAGGCAAAACAGGCGCTACTCGCCGACGACTACGATACGCTGCTCTCGATCGGACGCGAACAGGTCGAAGGCGGCGCGCACGTCCTGGATGTCCAGGTCGCCCTGACCGAGCGCACCGATGAAGGGGGGCAGATGGCGCGGATCGTCAAGAAGCTCTCGATGGGCGTCGAGGCACCGCTCGTCATCGACACCACCGAAGCCAATGTGATCAAGGCGGGCCTGGAGACCTATCCCGGACGCGCGATCATCAATTCGATCAATATGGAGACCGGGCGCGAGCGCATTGAGAACGTTTTGCCCATGGCGCTTGAGCATGGCTCAGCGGTCGTCGCCCTGACGATCGACGAGATCGGCATGGGCAAGACGACAGCGCGTAAGGTCGAAATCGCCCACACGATCTACAATATTTGCGTGCATGAATACGGCCTGCCATCCAACGCGCTGATCTTCGATCCGCTGACCTTCCCGGTCACAACGGGACAGGAAGAACTGCAGACGGCGGCGATCGAGACACTCGACGCGCTCACCCGCATCAAGCAGGAACTACCGGGCGTGATGACGATTCTGGGCGTCAGCAACGTCTCCTTCGGCCTCAAGCAGCATGCGCGCGCCGTGCTCAATAGCGTCTTCCTGTACCACGCGGTGAAGGCCGGCCTCGATATGGCGATCGTCAACCCGACGCATATCAAGCCCTACGCGGAGATCGACGCCGAACAGCGCCAGCTCGCCGATGACCTGATCTTCAACCGGCCCAACGCCCTGCCGCGCTACATCGCCTACTTCGAGGCGCACGGGCCGCAGCAGGATACGGGCAGTGCGAAGGTAGATCCGACCGAGGGCATGGAATCCGCCGAGCGCATTCACTGGCAGATCCTGCACAGGCGCAAAGAGGGCATCGAGCCGCTCATCGACGAGGTCGTCGCCGAACGCGCGCAGGGGAGCACCCTGGGCGATGCCGCAGTGAACGTGCTCAATACTGTCCTGCTGCCGGCGATGAAAGACGTTGGCGACCGCTTCGGAGCGGGCGAACTGATCCTGCCCTTTGTGCTGCAATCCGCCGAGGTCATGAAGCGGGCCGTCTCGCATCTCGAAGGCTACCTGGAGAAGAAGGAAGGCTACACGAAAGGCAAGGTCGTGCTGGCAACCGTCTTCGGCGATGTGCACGATATCGGCAAAAACCTCGTCAACACGATCCTGAGCAACAACGGCTACACCGTCTACGATCTGGGCAAGCAGGTGCCGCTGAACACGATTCTCGATAAGGCGGTCGAGGTTAATGCAGACGCCATCGGACTCTCCGCCCTGCTCGTCAGTACGTCGAAGCAGATGCCGATGTGCGTGAAAGAGCTGCACAGGCGCGGCCTGACCATCCCGGTCATCGTCGGCGGGGCCGCGATCAACCGCTCGTTCGGGCGGCGCATCCTCTTCGTCGACGAGCAGACATCTGAAGCGACGCCGCTCGCCTACGATCCCGGCGTCTTCTACGCGCGCGACGCCTTCGAGGGGTTGGACATTATCGACAAGCTGACCAATACGCCTGAAGGACGTACGACATTTACGCGCCATATTAAGCAAGAGGCGCTGAGCGAGCGCCTGCGCAAGGCGGCACATCCCACCGGTAAGACGGCACAAAGCGTTGAGAATGTGGAAGAGGCTTCGGCCAGCATTCAGCCGGCGCTCTCACTTCCGACGCCGCCGTTCTGGGGACCGCGCGTGCTGGAGCGCATCGGAATTGAAGATGTCGCGGTCTGCATGGACCTCAATACGCTCTACCGCCTGCACTGGGGCGGCAAGGCACACGGGGCCGAATTTACGCAACTGGTTGAGCAGGACTTCCAGCCAAGGCTGGAACGCATGCTGCACGAGGCACGCCAGCAGCGCTATCTGCAACCGCGCGTCCTCTACGGCTACTTCCCCTGCCAGGCCAGCGGGAATGAATTGATTGTCTATGATCCGGTGGAGATGCAGCAAACGGGGAGGGCGACGCGCGAACTGACGCGCTTCCGCTTCCCACGCCAGCAGGAACGCGAACGGCTCTGCCTCGCCGACTACTTCTCATCCGTGAAAAGCGGCAAGACCGACGTCGTGGCCTTGCAGATCGTCACGATGGGCGCGGCAGCGAGCGACCGGATAGCGCAGTTACAGCAGGCGGGCAACTACTCCGAGGCGTACTTCGTTCACGGCCTTGCCGTCGAGATGGCCGAGGGGCTGGCGGAATACACCAATCGTCTGGTCCAGAGCGAGCTCGGCCTGGACAGGTCAAGGGGACGACGCTATAGCTGGGGCTACCCGGCCATCCCCGACCTGGAGGATCACAAGAAGCTTTTCTCCTTGCTGCCCGCGTCCTCCACGATCGGCATCGAGCTGACCGAAGCATACCAACTCGTACCGGAGCAATCGACCGCCGCGATCGTCGTGCACCATCAGCAGGCGACCTACTTCTCGGTCGGGGCCACGCCTGAAGTCGCGCAGGTGTAGTCTCGAACTTTAGCGTTTCGTCGCAGGCAAGAAAGGAATATCCGTTTCAAGGCGTCCACCGCTCAGGCGATCCTGGCACAGGGCGTTTAAAGCGAACCCTGTGCCAGGAGGCTGTGCTTACTTACGCGTCTGCTCCTCTGACGCAGGCTTTTCGGCATCTTTTTGGGATGGGGAAAAGATGCGCAGTGGATTGAGCCAGCGTCCTATACCGATCCGCTCGGCACCGAGCAGTTCCCAGGCACGCAACAGGCCGATGGCGTAGACATACTGCAAGATGCCAGCGACCGCATACACAGCACCCGCATCGCCGGGAGCGCGTAAAAGGCTCACCGCTTGATACAGCTCATCTCCGTAAATAACAAGACTCACCAGAACCATAAGCACACTGCCGATCAAGTTCCCACGCGACCTTTTCCTGGTGAATAACGGTATGCCCAGCCAAAGGGTATTCACTAGCCCGATGATGCTCATTGTGAGGACGCTCCAGCCCAGATTCCCCGAGGTATCCAGCGCCGCCAGCGAGATAAAAAAGGCATTGAGCAGGGCTAGAAATGAGCCGCCCGCGACGGCACGCCGCTCCGGCGCGGCACCGGACATCACGGTCTCTTGTGGAGAAAGCGAGATCGCCACGAAGATGAGTCCCACCAGGGCGGCTCCCGCGCCGGTGCTGGCGAGAAAATAATTGAACATTCCTTCGGGGACCATAGATATGTCTCCTTTTGCGTTTTATGATGTACTTTGTTACTCAATTGTATCCTATTTACATTCATCTCAAGACGAGTTCCGTCCGGAACGCTGGGACCCGGTCAATGGGCAGAAGGTTCCCCAGGGCGCCTCCTTCCCATTCGGAGCCGGTCCGCGCATCTGCATCGGCATGCCCTTCGCGCAGATGGAGACGCGCCTGCTGCTGGCGACGATTCTACAACGCTACTCGCCGCGCCTCGTGCCCGGCTTCCCGGTCGTCCTTCAACCACGCGTCACGCTACGTCCAAAATACGGCATGCGCATGATCCTGGAGCCAACAACTATCACGCAGACAGTTCCCGGTTGATTTCATTATAGTGGGGATGGGGCTTGCCCCCATCCAGTTTCCCAGAACGCTGCTCCTTTGCCTGATCGCGCTCCCCGAGCCGGATAGGGGCTTGCCCCATCCCTACTATACGGTTTCTGCGAGGTATGCTATACTGGTAACATACAATACCAACATATCTCGCGGAGAAGATCGTGAACGTTAAACGGCTGATACTCAGGCACTATTGCACCTGTCTTTACGTTCGCAGCGGAAAGTAGCGGTAGCTCACTCCTGCGAACGTAGCGACGTGCCCTCCGATCCTATATGCGATTCTTCCACACGTCTCCGGGCTACCACCTCTTTACACAGCTGATAAACTCAAGCTATATTCGATTGTAGAGGAGCTTTAAACAGTGTTGGCAAACATATTGAAACGTAGTAGAGTGGATGCATGGACAATACATACTCACTTTGAAGCCTTTTGTGAGCGACACCACACCGAGCTTGTCGTCATGAACTCGATCAGCCTCTCACCTGAGCAAGAACTGGTACGCGACTTGATTGCTATTGTTACCGTGTTTGGGGCGCGGCTCCACGGTTTACGTTCCTACAAGAAAGTATTACACGATGCTGCTCTGCACAAAGATCAGGCTTGAGGTAAGCGACCAGGACGCCGCCACCCTTGAGTTCATGCAAGGAAAATGTAGGGGCTTGTACAACTGGTGGATTGGGCGCTTACGTGATGGGGAGAAATGGCCGGGATGGGCGACCGCGAAGAAGACGTTACAAGCCAGCAAACAGCACGATCCTGAACTGAAGTACGTCTACGGGAAACTCTTGCACGAGGTCTACTTCCGAGCGGAGAAGGCGATGCAAGACTTCTTTCGTCGGTGTCAGGCAGGTGAGAAACGTGGGTTTCCCCGCTTCAAGCCACGCCATGAGTTCTTTACGCTCTGCTATCCCGCCATGTATATCAAGGTTGAACAGAACATCCTTCGCCTGCCAACGGGCGGCAGAGGGAAGCACAAAGCCTTCCCTGATATCCTTGCCAAACTCACCGAGCCAGCACCAGTCACCTTTCGAGAAGTAGCGATCTCACGAGATGCACACGGGCACTATCATGCCTCCTTTACCTATGAGCAACAGGAGGAACCGCCTGGACAAGGTGGAATTGTTGCCTTTGACTTAGGGATCAAGACCCTGGCAACCGGCGTCAATGAGGATGGACGCGTCTATACCATTGGCGGGTTCAAAGGGCATCGCTGGTATAACCGCCAACTCGACATGATCCGCTCCAAGCGGGACAGGTGCAAGAAAGGATCGAGAAGGTATAAGCACCTCTCTCAGGTCTACAAGCGCGTTTCTGAGAAGAAGCGCGCAAAACGCACTGATTGTCTTCATAAGGCAAGCCACCTGATCAGCCACAAACTGGTTGAAAGCACTGTTGTGGTGGGCGACTTGTCTCAGCAGCAAATGGTGACGAACCCCAGGAACGCCCCCAACGCGCATCGCAACCGTGAAGTGGGCAACGAATGGTGTGTCTATACCTTTGTGCACATGCTGATCTATAAATGCAAGGTGTACGGAAAAGACTTGCACATCATCAGTGAGAAGTATACGTCCCAGGACTGTAGTGGATGCCGGAACCGGCAACCAATGCCTCTGTGGAAGCGAACGTATCACTGCCCTCGCTGTGGGTTAGTTCTGGACAGAGATGAGAACTCTGCTCACAACATCCTCAAGCGGTACCTTGCCCGGCTCGGGCCACACACGGGCGATCCCGTGCGGTGTGCGGACGTTTTCACCGCAATCAATACGTTTCCACACGTTTAGAAAGGCAGGCGAGCGTATGCCTACAATTTCAACAAAACCAGTTTACCTGTATAATACACTGACACGCAGCAAAGAACTGTTCCAGCCGCTCCACGCGCCACGCGTGGGCATCTATAACTGCGGACCGACCGTCTATAAAGATATCCATATCGGCAACCTGCGCACGTTTACGATGACCGATTGGTTGCACCGTATGCTCGAATATAACGGCTACGAGGTCTTTCTCGTGCGCAACATTACCGACGTCGGGCACCTGCACCAGGACGACGATGCTGAGCGCGCAGGCGAGGATAAACTGGAGCACGAGGCGCGCACGACTGGCCGGTCTGCGCAAGAGATAGCAGCCTTTTATACGGCACAATACGCGCACGATAGCGCGGAGATGAACATTCTGCCGCCAAATTTGAATCCGAAGGCAACCGACCATATTCCTGAGATGCAGGCGATGATCGCGCAGTTGATCGAGCGCGGCCTGGCCTATGTCAGGAACGGCAACGTCTATTACGATGTGAGTCGCTTCCCCGACTACGGCGAGCTATCGGGCAACACGGTCGAACGCCTGCGCACGGGCGCGGGTGGGCGCGTCTCGCTGGAGGTGGCCGAGGATAAGGACGCGCCGGAGGATTTCGCGCTCTGGAAGGTGGGCGACGAGGCGCGGCAGATGAACTGGAGCAGCCCCTGGGGGACCGGCTTCCCCGGCTGGCATATCGAGTGCTCCGCTATGGCGACGAAGTACCTGGGCGAGCAGTTCGACATACACACGGGCGCCGTCGATCTCATCTTTCCGCATCACGAAGACGAGATCGCGCAGAGCGAGGGCGTCAGCGGCAAACGACCAGTGCAGATATGGATGCACGGCGAGTTTCTAGACTTCGGCAACAGCAAGATGTCGCGCTCCGTCGGCAACGTGCTCCTGCTGCGCGATCTGGAGCAGCAGGGCATCGATCCTATGGCCTTCCGCTACCTGCTGCTGACCGCGCACTATCGCTCGAAGCTCAACTTCACCGACGAGTCGATCGCCGCCGCACAGAACGCACTGAACAACTTCCGCTCCGATATTGCCAAAATCGCCGCCCAGGCGGGCGACGCTCAGGCTCCGCTCTCCACAGAGGCGCAACACGTACAAGAGGCGTTCCACGACGCGATCAACGACGACCTGGACCTGCCCACAGCGATCAGCCTGGCACGGGAAGTGGCGCGCGACAATAAGATAACTGCCGGAGAGCGCTATCGCCTCCTGCTGGATTTCGATCGCGTGCTTGGTCTGCGCCTCGATACGGTCGCACCCGAGGCGCCGCGCGAGGTCAGCGCCGAGGCGCTCGCCCTGGTACGCCAGCGCGATGAGGCGCGCGCTGCGCGTCGGTGGAAAGAGTCCGATCAGCTCCGCGACCAGCTCAAGGCCCTGGGCTTCGAGGTGCGCGATACACCGAAGGGGACTGAATTGGTGTAGAATAAAGAATGAGCTGTGTTTTTTCACATACTGAGGAGGATTTTTCATGGCTGCCTGGTGGAAGAAAACCCTGGTCACTGCCGCTAGCCTCGCCGGATTGACCGCGGGCACCTACTACCTGCTGACGCGCCGACCCCTGCCCCAGAAGAGTGGCACGCTCCATCTACAGGGTCTGCACGAGGCCGTAGAGGTTATCAGCGATACCTACGGCGTCGCGCATATCTATGCCCAGAACGAGGACGATCTCTACTTTGCCCAGGGCTTTGTACACGCACAGGAGCGCCTGTGGCAGATGGAGCTGAACCGCCGCCTGGGCTCGGGTCGGCTCGCAGAGATCTTCGGCGATGTCGCGCTGGAGACTGACCGCTTCTGCCGCCGCCTGGGCCTGCACCGCTCCGCAGCAAGCGAAGTGCCACGCCTCTCAGAACACAACAAACGCGTGCTCGACGCGTATACGCGCGGCGTCAATGCGTTTATCACGAATAATGGGAACAAGCTTCCGATCGAGTTTACGCTGCTGCGCTTCCAGCCGGAACCCTGGCGGCCTCAGGACACGATTCAATGGGCCAAGATGATGGGCTGGAACCTCGGCGGCAACTGGGAGACCGAGATCACGCGCGCACAGCTGGTGGCGAAGCTGGGCACTGAACGGGCTTCGCAATTGGAGGCAGGCTACGATCCCAGACATCCCCTGATCACTCCGCCCGGCGTCGAGTACAACGGCATCAACCTGGGCCTGCGCGAACAGTATGAGCAGATTAAGGAAATGAGCGGCTTCGGCATGCTGGGCGCGAGCAATAACTGGGTGGTCGACGGCACAATGAGCGAGACGGGCGCACCGATCCTCTGCAACGATCCGCACCTGGGACAGGCGGCCCCATCAATCTGGTACGAGTGTCACCTGGTCGCGGGCGATATTGATGTGATAGGTGTGAGCTTTCCTGGAACGCCCGGCGTGGTCATTGGCCACAATCAATCCATCGCCTGGGGCGTCACGAACGCCATCTCCGATGTACAGGATCTCTATATCGAAAAGTTCAATCCCGAAAATCCTAATCAGTACGAACACAATGGCGCGTGGGAAGAGGCTGAGGTTATCCGCGAAGAGATTAAGGTGAAGGACCAGCCACTGCCCTTCATAGAGAAGGTGCGCGTCACGAGGCACGGCCCCATCCTCACGGGGCTGCCCAAGAGCTCCAATGGGAATGGGACAGATAACGCGAAGGAGTTGCCCCTGGCGCTACGCTGGACCGGACTGGAGCAGTGCAACATCGTTTCCTCGATCCAGAAGCTCAACCGGGCGACGAACTGGGACGAGTTTCGCGACGCCCTCCGCGATTGGGATGTGCCGCCGCAGAACTTTGTGTACGCCGACCGCGAGGGCAATATCGGCTATGTTATGGCGGGCGCTATTCCGGTGCGCAACAAGGGCCAGGCGCTGCTGCCCTCGCCCGGCTGGACGGATGAGTACGAATGGAGCGGCCTTATCCCATTCGACGAACTGCCCCAGACCTTCAATCCAGAGCAGCACTTCATCGCGACCGCCAATAATCGCGTGGTCGACGATAGCTACCCCTACTACATTACGCACGAATGGCTCAACGGCTACCGCGCGCAGCGCATACGCGATCTGCTGACCAGCAAGGGCAAGCTCACGCTGGCAGATATGGCGGAGATCCAGGGCGATCAGTACTCGCTGCCCGCCGTTGAACTCGTACCCTATATCCTCAAGCTGGAGATTCAGACGCCACTCGAAAAGGCCGCGCTGGAGATCCTACAGGCATGGGATTTCGTGCTCGCGCCTAAAAGTATCGCTGCGGCCATTTATACGTGCTTCTTCAATAAGCTAGAGCACATCGTTCTTAATGCGGTCCTCGGCGATGACGAAGCGCTCAAGCAGAGCTACCTGGGCGTCGGCGCGACCATCCTCGCCGCCTCCAACGGCTACGCCAGTCGTAACAAGCCGCTGATCATTCGCCTGCTCAAAGAGCACAACGATAGCTGGTTCTCCGGCTCGGTCGTTCCCAACGGTCCAAAATCATGGGACGACGCGGTGAAGAGGGCGTTTCAGGCGGCCATCGGCGAACTGCGCGACCGGCTGGGGAGAAATATTCTAGCCTGGGAATACGGCGCGCTGCATAAGATGACCTACAACCACCCGCTGGGCATGGTCAAGCCACTTGAGCGCTTCTTCAATCGAGGCCCTTTCCCGTGCGGTGGCGATGTCGATACGGTCAACATGGGCGCGTCGCTCCCCACCAACCCGGAGTTGGTGATCACGGTCCCGTCGTTCCGCCAGATCGTCGATCTCGCCGATCTGACCCGCTCGCGCTCGATCCACGCACCGGGCCAGTCGGGGCATCCAGCCAGCCAGCACTACGATGACTTTATCAAAATGTGGATGAAGATTGAATATCACCCGATGCTCTTCGCGCGTGAAGAGATCGAGGAGAACGCCGAGGGGACGCTTTCTATGCACCCAGAGCAGCGAGTTAAGGTCACTACCGGTTAACCATACGAAAATTTTACAGATTTCTGAATATTTCTTGATTTCCTACCAGTACACTATCCTTGTGCGATACGCAGAGTGTGTCACAGGCTCTGCGTATCTGAGCAGGGGGGCTTGTGCATGCGAGCAAGCCTCATTTTTTTGTCTGCGAAATGGTACTCTCGAAAAAGCGCTGAAACAATGTACAGAAGTAAGAAGTCGGCAATAGATTCATGCGTGTTTAACCTCGTTATAGTAGTGTTGTGCAGCAGATTAGCAACAATGTAACACGCAAGGGGTAATAATGAAGGTACAGAAAAGTTTATATAATTCGCATATCGCACCATGGGTCCTGTTGCCATTACGTCTCTTTCTTGGAGTGACATTTCTCTATGCAGGCATACAAAAATTTACTGATCCACAATTCTTTCATCCCGGCACGATCGGGTTCATAGGCAGGCAGATGCTCGGGTTCGCCAGGGGCTCTCCCATCGGCGGCTTTCTAGTCCACGTTGTCGTGCCGCACGCGCTGGCCTTCGGCTACCTGGTCGCCTTTGGGGAGATCGCGATCGGGCTGGGCGTACTCTTCGGATTTCTTTTCCGCCCGGCGGCCTTCTTCGGTATGCTACTGAGCCTCATCTTCTTCCTTTCGGTAACGTGGCACGTCTATCCGTATTTCTATGGCGCCGACATCGTTTTCGTCTTCGGCTGGCTGACGCTGTTGCTTAACGGTCCTCTCAATATGGGCCTGCCCACGCTGGACGAATATTTCACGTTGCGTTTCTTGCACATCTTCCCACCCGAAAGGCAGACAGGACTGGCAAGCGCACTGCATTTCATTCTGGGCACAACCTCGGAGCGCCCACAGGACCTCGCCGACATTGCCGAGACATTGCCTGTCGTCAAGGGGCAGCAGACACGAGGGCAGCAACAACAACAACTGAGACAACAGCAGCGGCGGCAGATAGCGGCACGGGTAGAACGCGAGAAGAGGCGCAGTTTCTTGAGCGGTACTCTAACAGGCGGAGCTGGCATTCTCGGTCTGGGAGCCTTGATTTTTGTATTCCGCGCCCTCGTTGTCGGCTATGAGAATACCGGAACGGACCTGACGACCGTCACTGATGCGCCAACGCCTGGCACGACGAACACGAACCAGGCCGCGCCGACGGCAAATACGACTTCAGCCGGACCGGGAAAGGGAGCGATCGCGCAGGTAAAAGCCGTCCCCAGCAATAGTTCGACAACCTTTACCATCCCTTCGTCGGGCGATCCCGGTATCCTGGTCCACCTCAATAATGGGCAATTCGTCGCGTACGACGCGCTCTGCACGCACGCGGGCTGCCAGGTGGACTACGATCCGAGCCAGCAACTGCTCGTCTGCCCCTGTCATGGGGCGGCCTTCGATCCGGCAAAGGCCGCCACTGTCGTGCAGGGGCCTGCTCCTACGCCACTTGACCCCGTCTCCATTCGCGTAGATAGCGCGACGGGCGCGATTGTACTCGTCTAGAAGCTGTGTGTGTGGTTCTATCTGGTCTCGGGGCATTTATGCAGTTCACAAATTTAAGCGGATAAGAACGAGTATGCATATATCTCCGCTAATTTTTTAAACTGCATAAATGCTTCTTCTGGACCAACTAGTATCTACATTTACAGGACGATCTGCACAGATGACCGACCGCTAGCCAGTACCCGGTTTTGAATGGTTTCACATAACCATAACAGAAATATTGACGGTTACATTTTTCTATGCTATTATCCGATATATAAAAATACTATTGCTAATCGAAATCAAATAAAAAATAGTACTCAAGAGAGATCTTGAGGTGATGTAGCGATTTGTTTGCCTTAAGCTAAGAGGATATTACGATGAGTTCTATCGCCCAAAGGCTTGCTCAAATGGATGAGGAGAAGCGCTTATACCGCCTTCGTCATATGGTTGAGGAATTTATCCAGGCTCAGAAATCCGAGGGAGCGCAACGACTATTGACTTCCTTTGATTTTATCGAAATGAAGATAGATGCTTTGCGGCTGGAAGATGGCGTCAATCAATTGTTAGCAGACTATGACAGAGCTATCATTGTGAATAAAGATATCATTCTCCTATCATTAGCCTCGGCAGTACCCTTAAGCTCAACCGTATTAGCGCAAGATGCTAAACAAACGTTCCCTCAACTCTACAGTCGCTTGCTAAATGATCCAACGCCTGCTCTACGTGTCCTTCTAGATGCATACAAACCTTCATCTGGCTGGTTACGTATGTATTCAAAAAATATGATCTCTACGGAGAGTCCATTGATTCGCTCCCTCATTGGCCATGAGGGAGCGGTGTCGGATTGCAAACTGAGTAATGATGGAAAAATGGCCCTCTCTGCATCAAGTGATCGTACACTAAGGATATGGGATTTAGAAACCGGGTTATGCAAACACATACTCCGTGGGCATACCGATGAGATTAATGCTTGCGCATTAAGTGCGGATGGCCGCTTAGCTTTATCGGCTTCGACGGACAAAACACTTCGCCTCTGGGATGTAGAAAGGGGAGAGTGCCTCCGCGTTTTGCAAGAACATACTGGCAAAGTGACAGGGTGCACTTTGAATGAAGATGGTAGCCTAGCTGTGTCATCCTCATATGATCAGACAATACGCGTGTGGGATATCCGGGCAAATACTTCATTCGCTCTGTCGGGTCATGAAGAGCGCGTGACCTGCCGCGCTCTGGACTCGACTGGTCGGCTGGTACTGTCCGGTTCGTATGATAAAACGTTGCGCTTATGGAATATTGTGACGCGAGAATGTTTGACGGTGATCGAGAATGAATTTGGTGGCATTACTCACTGTGCCTTGAGTGGCGATGGGCAGTTCGCCCTCTCTAAATGTATCCTTTATCTTATTGAGTTCGAGAACTGGGACCCAGAGACAGGAGACACGCCTGTAAGTGTTTTCTATAATCCTGATGATAAGGATCTTGAAGATCTAAAAGGCGATTCTGAAGATGATTTTTTCCCCGCGTTAGTGCGTGTAATACTGGGCACTGGTATTACTAGCGATATTTTCAGGGAGGATAGTATTATATCAGTCTGGAATCTTTCTTCTGGAGAATGTATGCACAGACTTGGAGAAGAGCTGCGCTCATCTATCAGTGATTTTGAACTGGATAAAGACGGAAAGCACGTAATCTCGTCTTCGAGCGGTGATGGCTCCATTAGAATCTGGAGTCTTGAAACAGGACAGTGTATAACGGGCTTGTTTGAAACAACTGCTGGTGTTTCTAGCTGTGCAATGAATAGTGCCAATAATGTGGCGATTTCATCATCAAACGATGGCGATTTACATGTCTGGCGTATTACAGGCTCGCCAACAGATGCTGGTCCAACTGCCCAGGAAAGTGCTGTTAGCACAATTTTTGCATGCTCCTACGATCAGACAGGTGATATAGCCATCTCAGCATCGTCTGACAAAAATTTTTATCTCTGGAACGCTCGCACTGGAGAGCAAATCTCGCATACATTTACTACTGATTTTCGTTCTACTGGTGGGGTGACTATCAGCGTTGAGCGCCGGATCGCTTTAATTGAGCCTACTTTTCTCACACCCAAGGAGGACCGAGAAAAGAACGGGCCGATAGTTTTTGATATACAAAGCGGACAGGTTATCCGTGTGCTTGCCGGACATAGCGAGCTCTTATCTGTATGCACAATCGATCAGACCGGCAGATATATCGTTTCTGCTTATCATGATGGAGCCTGCTGGCTCTGGAATCTGGAGGATGGAACCCGCCTTTATATTTTAGAGGGACACCAGGAGAGGATCAGTTGTTGCGCTTTACACGCTAACCGGCAGCGTGTACTTTCTGGTTCAGAGGACACGACTCTGCGTATCTGGGATATGCAAACTGGCCTTTGTGTGTATGTTTTGCAAAAGCACACTAAAAGTGTGAAGAATTGCTGTTTGAGCCTGGATGGACACTATGGATTATCGGTGGGAGATGATAATCTCCTCTGCCTATGGGATATACCAACAGGTACATTAGTATATCATCTCAAGCCTGCCGAGGAATTGTCATCTCCTTGCGCGCTCAACATGGACGGACGGTTCATGTTATATGTGACATCTGATCGAACTGTACGGTTGCTTGAAGTAGGAACAGGGCAGGAAGTTGCCGCTTTCACCTTTGATGCCAGAGTCAGCTCCGTTGCATTCTCTCCAGATGCAATGAGTATTATGGTTGGTGATTCCTCTGGTCGTGTCCATTTTTTGCGTATAATAGAAGAAGCAAAGTAAGTCTTAGCCCAGCCGGTTTACGTGAGTGAAATGAACAGGCTGCTTCATAAATAATGCTACTGCCTGAAGGGAGAGCTTATGGAGATATTTGTTGTTGCTGTCCTTGAGAAGATTGGCGAAGCGCTTCTGGATGCATTTGTGGGAAACGTCACCGATGATATCTGGACTAAACTCAAAGGAGATCCCACGAAAAAAGCTTTTCAGTACGCTGTAGCGGCTGCTACACAACGGTATGCAGTTTTACCTCTACGTCTTGATCTGGCTCGCCCCCTACTTGAAAAGGATAGCTTCCTGACTCTACCTGCTGTAGCTCAAGAAGTGATACAGGTAGTGCGCTTCGAACGCGAGCCGAATGCCGCGTTGATTGGACAGCAATGGAAAACCGCTCTGGATAGCCCACCTTCCTGGTGTGATTTTACCTATGAGACCAGGCGCTTGCTTGAATATCTGCAAATTGAATTACGCAATACAGAGGTTTTCCGTCCCGTTTTTGATGCGAAACGGCTTGATGCCATAGCAACCAATACTACAACCTCGAATGAGCTACTGGCCCGTATGGAAGCGCAGCTTGCAGATCTGGCGCGCCTGATGGATACACGTTTGAGCGAACTCATCCATAATTTTTCGCTTGCTCCGGCTGGTATTCAGGAACAGATTCGTGACTATACACGCTTTATTGGTGATAAGACGCACGATTTTGTGGGAAGAAAGTTTATCTTTGAAGCCGTAACGCGCTTTATCGAGACTCAGCCCCGTGGGTATTTTTTCATTCGTGGTGATCCCGGTATCGGCAAATCTGCTCTAGCCGCACAGATGGTCAGGGTTCATGGCTACGTACATCATTTTAATAACCGCAGTGAAGGTATTAACAAAACCGAAAGCTTTTTGCGCAATATCTGTGCTCAACTCATCGTGGCTTATCAGCTTGATTATGCTTTCCTGCCACCTGATGCAACGCAAGATGCAGGTTTCTTGATGCGTCTGTTAGGAGAAATTTCGGATAAGTTGAAGGCAAACGAAAGGGCTGTTATTGTCGTAGATGCGTTAGATGAGGTGGACATGATGGGACTGTCATCTGATGCGAATACACTCTACCTCCCGGTTATATTGCCTCATAATGGGTACGTGGTTGTAACAACGCGAAAAATCCCTCTCAGTCTACGCATTGACTGTGAGCAAGGCGCTCTTGATATTGAACATGACTCGGCAGGCAATATTGCCGATGTCCATGAGTATGTTGTACGCAACGTTACACTACCGGGCATTCAGGCATATATCACTAAGCAAGAAATCGATAATGATCTGTTTATCGACTACCTGGTACAGAAAAGCGAAGGCAATTTTCTGTACCTGCATTATGTCCTGCCAGAGATTGAGCATGGAGCGTATACAGATCTCGGGCTGGAGGCGTTGCCTGCTGGCCTGCTGAATTATTATGATGATCACTGGCGGCGTATGCGTGGAGAAAATGAAGAAGCCTGGTTTCGATATAAATTGCCGGTTATTATGGCGCTGACAGGAGTAAAAGAACCTGTATCTATTGATCTTATCGCTGATTTTTCTGGTGTGCAAGAGCGTGCACGCATTCGCGAAGTTCTTCATGATTGGGGACAGTTTTTACATGAAGAGCAGATCCTATACAAGGATGGTCTACAAAAACGTTATTATGTGTATCATGCTAGCTTTCACGATTTCATCGCAAAAAAAGAAGAAGTCGATGATGAACGGGTGAGTAGAAAGGCCGCACAAGAAAAATTTGCGGATTTATACTGGTCGGAGCTTTTTGATGATAAGCAATGAATTGATTTAAATGACAGTGTTTCGCGCCAATCGAAAGACTGCAGACCTGGAATGGTCTCCTTTTACGCTTCCCCCAAATCCCTACCAAAACACTTGACAAGTGCATAGCTATTCGCTATACTCTATATAGCAAATAGCTATGTGAGGATAGTGAGATGAATCTGGCAGAGAAGATCAAACATTTGCGTGCAATCGAAGGCGAGCTACGCGGACTTAACCGGCCCATGACCCAGATGGAAGTTGTCAAAGCCATGCAGGAAGAGCTGAACGAGAGTATCAGCCAGGCATATCTGTCGCAGCTAGAGGGCAACAAGCGCCTGCATCTTACAGCTTCCAGCCGCGAGCTCCTGTCGCGCTTCTTCAAGGTCTATCCGGGCTACCTGGTGAGTGACCCGCCCGACTACAGCACCGATCTGTTGTCCGAGATCGGGCACGACGGAGCGGAGCGCCTCAACACGTGGTTGACGGCCAGTGCCGCCGAGTGGCGCTCCGAGCCAGCATTGCAAGATCTTTTGCAACATCTCTCTGAGATCGATGAGCCGTTGCGCTACATCGAAGCGTTTCACAGGCTCGTGGACCTACCTATAGAAGAACTCGAAGCCATCGTTGAGGCTATTATGGCACCCGCGAATGATAGTGCGTTAGAGCTTGATTAGATTATATTTTTCCATATGTTTTACGTCTACTTACCAGGGTTATGCTTTCGATCGGATGTTCGGGCTATGTATAGTGAAACGCAAGTACCGGTGTGCCTGGTACTTTTGAGCCGTCAGAGAAGAGAGGGAAGATTATGATACGGGGCCACGACGACCTGCCTGGCCTGAAGCAACCTGTCACGAAGAGGGAGCAAGCTTCTTTTCTGAGATTGAAATATCCTGTGCTAATTCCGCTTCTCTTGCTGGGCTGTGCGCTCATTACAGGGCGTGCGGCCTTCTCAGGCGAGGACCTATTTCCTGGATTGACGCTGATTGGAGTGTCTACCATCCCTCTTTGCTCATCAATTGCTCTAGTAGCAGGAATATCTGGTATACTGACCAGTATCGTTGGTATTATTGAGTACATCGATCGGCAGAGTATAAGGGCTGCAATGTTTCCTGAGTCAAAGGAGCAAAAGCCATGCTAGCAACTGATCCGCTTTCTCTTCTGTTTATGGCCTGCTTTCTCTTCGGGCTGCTCTTCCTGGTAGTAGCAGCTCTGCTGGGAAGTATAGGAGGTCATGGGGCAGGACATACTACTACTGTGCACCATATAGATGTCGGTGGACACGCGCATGGCACTGCCGGTTCCCATGTCCACGCTAGCCACCACGCTATCCATCCTACAACGACGGCCCAGCATGGAGGGGCAAACGCGCTCTTTACCTTTATCAACCCGACCTCCATCGTCCTCTTCTTGCTGGGATTTGGCTTCTTCGGCTACGTCTTCCACAATACCACCTCGCTTGCGCTACCCATTTCGCTAAGCCTGGCGGTTATCGGTGGCCTGGTGATCGCCACGCTACTCCTCATGCTCATCAGCCGTGTCTTCGGAGATAGCGAGGGAGCAACCGTACAGGATGTCTCGGATCGCACGGGGCTATTGGGGAAGGTGAGCCTGACGATACAGGAGAACGGCATAGGCGAGGTGCTCTACGTCTCTCCCGGTGGAATGCGCAAGAGCATTCCGGCGCGCAGCGTAGACGGACGCCGCCTTGAGCGCGACCAGGAAGTCGTCGTCGTAAATTATCAACATGGAGTCGCTGAGGTAGATACCTGGGACCATTTCGTCAACCAGGAAGAGCCAGGATCGCTCACAGCGCCAACCAGTGCCGATGGATTGCAAGAGCTGCGCGCTTTACTCGCAGAACCAGATAGTACTGATACCGAATACGTAATGAGAAAAGATTCATCAAAGGAGTAACACACTATGGACATACCTGTGATATGGGGTATCGGTGTTGTTGTCTTAGTCGCCGTCGTTTTTATCCTTCTCCGCATCGTTGGCAGCCTGCTGCGCAAGGTCGGCCCCAACCAGGCACTGATCGTGTACGGCGCGGGCGGGACCAAGGTGATCACCGGCGGGTCGCATTTTGTGGTCCCCCTATACCAGCGGGCGCAGGACTTCTCGCTGGAACTGATGTCCTTCGATGTCGCGCCGCCCCAGGCGCTCTACACGACCCAGGGCGTTGCGGTGAACGTCGAAGCGGTCACGCAGATCAAAGTGCGCTCCGATGAGGAGAGCATCAAGACCGCCGCCGAGCAGTTCCTCAGCAAAAGTCAGGAGGAGCGCGAGAATCTGATTCGCCTGGTCATGGAGGGCCACCTGCGTGGCATCGTCGGTCAGTTGACCGTCGAGGACCTGGTGAAAGACCCGGAGAGCGTCGGCGGAAAGATGCTGGGCACCGTTACGCCCGACATGGAGAAGATGGGCCTCGAAGTCATCTCCTTTACGATTAAGGACGTACGCGACGAGAACGACTACATCACCAATATGGGCCGCCCGCAGATCGCCGAGATTCGCAAGCAGGCCGATATCGCCACCGCCCTGGCTCAGCGCGATACGCAGATCCAACAGGCGAACGCCTCCCGCCAGGCCGCCGTCGCCCGCGCATCCGCCGATCAAGAGCGCGTGAAGGCCGAAGCCGAGTCGCTGGCCCTGCAAGCAGAGTCCCAGCGTAACCTGTCCCTGAAGAAAGCGGCCTTCGATGCCGAGGTCAAGAAGCAGCAGGCATACGCCGATAAGGCGTATGATATTCAGTCCAACGTCTCGCAGCAGGAGGTCGTGACCGAGGCAATCAGAGTGACCGAGGTCGAGAAGAACGCGCAGATCAAGGTGCAGCAGGCCGAAATTCAGCGCCGCGAACTGGAACTGCAAGCGACTATTCAGAAGGCGGCTGAAGCTGAACGCCGCCGCGTCGAGACGGTCGCCGAGGCCGAACGCCAGCGCCTGATCCTTGAGGCGCAGGGCCAGGCGGACGCCGCTAAGGCGCGTGGTATCGGTGATGCTGATGCCAACCGCGCTCGCGGTCTCTCCGAAGCTGAGGTTGTGCGCGCCAAAGGTCTCGCCGAAGCCGAAGTCATTCGTGCTAAAGGCGAGGCCGAAGCTGACGCCATGAAGGTCAAGGCCGCCGCCTTCCACGAGTACAACCAGGCCGCGGTGCTCGACAAGCTGCTCACCGGGATGCCAGAAATCGTACGGGCGATCGCCGAGCCTCTGAGCAAGGTCGACAAGGTCACGATCGTCTCCACCGGCGCGGGAAGCGATGGCAACGGGGGCATAGGCGCGAGCCGCCTTACGGGCGATATCGTCAACATGGTTGCCCAGGTGCCTGCGCTCTTCGAGTTGCTCAGCGGCACGCGCATCGGCGATCTGATGAGCCGGGTCCCCGCACTCTCCAACCAGAGCGGCGATGGCAAGGTACCAACCGGCGTCAATGGTTCCTCCAGCGCCATCGACGCGACGACGCCACCGGCAAACTAGTCCTCAACGCAAGCAGGATGAGATCGCTCATCCTGCTTGCGACGGATGGTCGGTAACATCTTAGTCATCCAGGTTACCTGGCACCTCGATACAGTGACGGAGATTTTTATGAACCTGTTGGAACGTGTGCTCACCCTACTACGCGCCAATCTCAACACGGTCGTTGAGAAGGCCGACGACCCCGAGAAGGTCCTACGACAACTACAGCTTGACATGCACAATCAGCTCGTCCAGGTCAAGACGCAGGTTGCAACGGCCATTGCTGAAGGTCACAAGCTGCGTAAGAGGAGTGAGGCGCGTCGGGCCGAGGCGGACCTGTGGATGAAGAAGGCAGAGCTGGCCATTCAACAGGACAATGACGATATAGCGCGCACCGCGCTTACGCGTTACAACGATTTCACCAGGCAGGCGCAGCGCTACCAGCAGCAGCAAAAAGAGCAGGAGCAACTGGTACAGACGATGCGCAGCGCCCTACGCCAGCTTGAGACAAAGATCTCCGAGGTCGAGACGACGCTCGATCTGCTGGCCGCCCGCAAACGGAACGCGCTCATTCAGCAGCGCGTCTACGATGCACTGAATAAGTCCGGTAAGACGCAGGAAAAAGAACGCACCTCAAAAGCGCAGGACGCTGTGCTTGAAGCGGAGGCGCGCGCCCGCGCCCTGGCCGACCTCCACAACCGCGATCTGGATCTACAACTGGAACAGCTCTCAGCGGATCAGGCCCTTGAGCAACAACTCGATGAGCTGAAGGCGAGGAAGCGCCCACTGTTGTCAGAAAGAAGCGGACAGAACTCCCAACTGCTGCACCCGCGCCCGCGCAGCGGCGAACCCGCACGTCAACGCGAACCGGAGACGGAAAAGAAGCTCAAGCCCATCACAGAACCAACCACCCTCAACGAAGGCGACCTCGAACAGCTCAAGCGCTTACTGGATATACCGGAAGCGGCGGAATAGGCTCTTCAGTGATTGAAGAGAAGGACAAAGACGACGATAATCGCCATGGCGATGAAGATGCCAACAATGAACGAAAAGCGATTACTACTTCTCTCATCTTCACTTATCTCTCGCTTCTCTGATTGCTTGTTCATTCTCTGTTCTCTCCAGGTTTCTAGGAATGCAAGGCGGCACTAATCGCCCCCTCGACATTGGCCATGATGTGCAGACTCTCCGTAGTCCCCGCCTCGCGCGTGGTGATCAGGACCTGGAAGGCGCTGTCGCCGATGATGCGCATCAGGACATAGCGATCCGAGCTGGTGAGCACGATGTCTTCGTAGTCGCCCCACATCCCCTGATTGAGCGCCTGCAGCATATTTTTCAGCGTCTCACTGAAGTATTTACAGAGCCGCGAGATGTCCAGATCATCCACAGTTACCTGCGCGACAGTCTGCCCATCCATGCTTACAACGGCAGCAGCGACGAAGCCCGGAATGGAGTAGCCCAGCGTCTGCAGCGCCGAGACCAGGGCAGAGTAGTTGTAGCCACTCTTCAACGCGGTCCCGGTCGACGGAGAATCCTGCATTTCGACACGATTGAGGGCGCCGCTCGCGGCAAGGGATGCGAACCTCTGTGAGTCGCCATTGGAGCGCGAAGGACTCAGCGACTCCGGCGGCTGCCACTCGGGCGAGGCGGGCCGACGCGCTCCCGTGTCGGAAGAGATTGCCTTCCGCACGCCCGACACCGGCTTGTGCGCGCCCGACGGCAGCTTCCTATGGGTGCCGACACGGGAGCGCGATCCCGTAGATTCCTGGTCGGAGCTATCTATAGCAGGCGGTGGGAGCCATTCGGGAGACGAAGGCCTGACGTGCGGGGTCGCGGGTATACGCTCGCCCGAGGGACGGAGCTTTGGGAGATCGGCAGCCGTTGGCTGGTCCGTCAACCAGGAGGGCAGATCAGCGCGCTGGCTGGCCGCCGTCTTATATACAGTCGCCGGCGTAATCGTACCGGAGGTCGCTTCACCGATAGCCAGCGTGGGAGAGGGCTCGACACTGGCGGGCAAGGGAGCACTCGGACTACTGGCGCGCCCAGGGTTCCCAATAGCGCCAATATTACCGATGTCGTCCATATTCTCCAGGCGCGGGATACTCCCGGTTCGCTCCCCCCACCCCTTCCCGCTTTCAGTCATGGCAGCACCCGGCAGGGCCGCGAAGGAGATATCGGCTTCAGCCACCATGCCAAAGGGAGTGTCATCCTCGTCCCCTATGGTCAGCGCTCCATTCCCACTGTTTGCTACAGGTGCGAACGCCCCACTGAGTTGGGCGCCAACGACGATAGACCCATCACTAAAAGGCTGTGCGTATTTGTTGCGATATTGAAGGGCTTGAAAGATCAGGCGAGAGAGAGGCTGCGTCACATTCGAGACTACCTGCTCATTCCAGGGCTGGTGCGTCACCGTCCCATTCTTGTGGGCCGCCAGGGCGAAAAACGCCTCCTCGCCGCGTAGCAGGCCATACTCCGCCCAGACCAGATCGCCACCCTTAAAGCACAACAGGCCGCGCTCCTCCAGGCCCGTGTTCACCAGCAGGGCAATACTCTTGCGGCTCATCGTAATGATCTGGATCACATCGAGCAGGTCGAACGATTCCAGGTTGGCCGAGAAGCCCGTCTGTTGCAGCAGGCGGCGCAGCTCCTCCTTGAGCAGGTGCAGATCCAGAGGCTTCTCCAGATAGCCCGAGGCGCCGGACTCAAGCGCCTGCATACGCATGGAGGAAGAGTCGGGACCGCCGATCAGAATCATGCGCGTATTCGGGTGCGACGCGCGCAGCCATTGCAGCAATTCGAAGCCATCAGTTCCAGGCGTTTTGAGATCGCACAGGACAACGTCGTATTCTTCCGCCCAGAGAATACGAACGGCATCTGCACCATTTGTTACTCCCTGCACAATATAACCATCTTTGCGAAGAGAGTTTATCACATTATGGTTGAGCGCTTCGTCACCCTCAACCACGAAAATACGCCGGACATCAGACATAGTTACCACCTGTTTGTTTCAATCCCAGTTTCCAATCCCAGGCAGGACGGACGGATTCTTCGTCGATCAACTCGGTAATTACTCGAAGAGTGTATCACGACGCCGTATGGATGGCAAGATACAACAAAAGGTACCCCTAAAGAGGTTAAACTCCCTTTGGCGTTCTTTTCGCACACATGTTATGCTATAAGCGGTGCAATGCCTTCGCACCATCTTCTAGAAATGCATATATTTTTCGTCCGTACCAGCAGATAAGGAGCAGCTTTATGACGGGACCCGATATCGAGCGCGATACATGGAAGCAGATGGTCGGGAGCGCCGCCGCCAGGCGCGTTGAAGATGGGATGATCATTGGCCTGGGAACTGGCTCGACGACGAATCACTTCATCCACGCGCTTGCACGACGTGTTCAGGAGGGTCTGCGTATCAGAGGTGCCGTCGCCTCCTCGGAGGCTTCAAAGGCGCTCGCCAGCAGCCTGGGTATTCTTGTAAGTGACCTTGATACATTTCCAGAGATCGACCTCTATATAGATGGCGCCGATGAGATCGGCCCACAACTGAGCCTGATCAAGGGCGGCGGCGGCGCGCTGCTCCACGAGAAGATCGTTGCCTCCTCCGCGCATCATTTCATCGTGATCGCCGATAAAACCAAGCTCGTGCCACGGCTGGGGATCAGTTTTCCCGTGCCCATCGAAACGGTTCCCTTCGGGGCCGCACCGGTACACAGGCGCTTGCAGGCCCTGGGCGCGACCGTGCAGGTACGCCAGATTGCAGGCAAGGTCTTCCTGACCGAAGAGCGGAACTTTATTCTGGACTGCACCTTTCCCGCTGGCATCGCTGATCCGGCTGACCTGGACGCACACTTCCATGCTATCGCGGGCGTTGTGGAGTCAGGCATCTTCCTCAACCTGGCTCACGAGGCGATCATCGCCGGCCCCGATGGCTTCAAAACCTTGCCTTAAGAGAAATATCGGGACGCGACATCACAATTTTGTGAGTCGGCCGTGCGCTACTTATTTTTTACAAGTAGCGTACCTGCCCATCGCAGGCTGATGCAGAGCCGTTTCTCGTCTTTTTCATTAGAAACCGACCGGTCTGGCTTTTTTCTTGACAGAGAAGAGACAAGCAGGTATACTAACTAGCAACAGACGAAATCCCGTCTGTTCTGCAAAGGAGGTCTCTTTCACCTTCTTACCCGTTATCTCTTGTCGTGCCTTCCTTGTAAACACATGCTGGAAAGAGATCGCATGTGTCTACCGCAAAGGAGTGTCTCTCTTGAACAAGGTCTCTCTTGATTCCCCACAAACCGGTACCTGGTCCATCACCACTCAACGGATCGTCATTGCCGGCGTACTTGCCGCGATCACCATTGTCCTTGGCGTGGTCCCTGGCATTGGCTTTATCCCAGTTCCCACGATATCCGGCAGTGCGACCATCGAGCATGTGCCGACCATTCTCGGCGGCGTGCTGGCCGGACCGGTGGTTGGAATCGTCACCGGCCTGATATTTGGCCTCTTGAGCTTTACCCGTGCCACGACGCCTCTCTTTAAAGATCCGCTGGTCGCTATCTTGCCACGTCTATTTATCGGACTGGTAGCGTGGGCGGTCTACGCCGGTCTGAAGCCGTTCAATCGCGACGTGGCGGCTGGGGCAGCAGGCTTCCTGGGATCGGCGACCAACACCGTTCTCGTCGTGGCGATGCTGGTGATACGCGGCTACATCCCGCTGGCAGTCACCGTTACGCTCATCCCACAGGCCCTTGCGGAGGCAATTCTCGCGCTGATTCTCACCGTCATTCTGGCTCGTGTCTTTTACATCATCCAGAAACGCTACATTCGTGCGGTCGATACGAAGCCGCGCAGCGAGCTCCCTTACTAGCCATGTTAGAAGTCAACAACGTTACCTTCAATTATAGCTCGCAGGAGGAACAGGACGTTCCTCCTGCTTTACAAGATATCAACCTGCGCATCGCTGCCGGCGAGACCGTCGCGGTGATCGGTCACAACGGTTCGGGCAAGAGCACGCTCGCAAAACTGTTGGCGGCCATTCTGCGCCCCAACAGCGGAACTGTGCTCGTTGATGGCCTCTCGACGCATGCGAAAGGTGAAGATATCTGGACGATTCGTCAACGCGTTGGCATTGTGTTCCAGAATCCGGACGACCAGCTCGTTGCCAACACCGTCATCGACGATATCGCCTTCGGACCAGAGAACCTGGGCCTGCCGCGCTTTGAGATCGAGGAGCGCATCCGCGAGGCGATCCACCTGATGAATCTGGAGGGCTACGCACACATGGCGATCAGTGAGCTCTCGGTCGGCCAGAAACAGCGCGTCGCCATCGCCGGTATCCTGGCAATGCGCCCGGCCTACCTGCTACTGGACGAGCCGACAACCATGATCTCCGGTCAGACGGCGCGCCAGCTCATGCAGACAATGGACCGTCTCGCCAATGAGTACGGGACCACCATCATCCACATCACCCATTTCATGCACGAGATTACCGCATTCAAGCGCGTGATCGTAATGGATGAGGGTCGGATACTCATGGAAGGCTCACCTGCTGAGATTTTCGCGCGCGCCGACGAACTACAAGCCACCGGTCTGGATGTCCCTATGGTGACGCACCTGGGGAAACATCTCTACACACGCGGCTGGAACGGGCTCTCAGAGGTTATTCTTTCTAGTGCACAACTAAAGGCAGGGCTGCTATGCTCTTCGAATTAAGGAACGTGGTTTACACGTATCTCAAAGGTACGCCGTTCGCAAAGGAGGCGCTGCGTGGGCTCTCGCTCTCCATTGCGCCCCACCAGACTACGGCGCTGATCGGTCCCACGCAGTCCGGAAAGTCTACCGTTGTGGACCTGCTAACGGGGCTGCTGAAGCCGGCTCCGGGAACGTTTTTTTTTGAAGGCAGCGACGTCAGCGCCTCCACGTTTGATATCGAACGCATCCGTGCCAGCATCGGCACGGTCTTTCAATCGCCAGAGGCACAGATCTTTGAAGAGACGGTGGGCAAAGACGTTGCCTTTGGTCCGCAGCGCAAGAATTTCTCTCTGGCGGAATCGCGCCGCCTGGTCCAGGACGCGCTGGAGGCGGTGGGACTCCCCTACGAGGATTTCCGCCTGCGTTATACCTACACGCTCAGCGGCGGTCAGAAGAGACGCGTAGCTATCGCTGGCGTGCTTGCCCAACAACCGCAGGTCATCATCTTCGACGAACCAACTGCCGGACTGGACCCGCGCGGACGCCGCGAGCTGCTCGCGCTGATCAGGTCACTGAAGGAAGAGCGCAACCTCGCAATCATCTACGCCTCCAGCAGCCTGGAAGATGTGATCGATCTGGCAGATACCATCCATGTGATCGATCGTGGCACACTTTCCTTCAGCGGATCACCCCGCGAAGTTCTGGCGCGGGCCGATGCATTGAAAGCCCTGGATGTCACGCTGCCTGAAGCGGCACAGATCGCGCTCGACCTGAAGGAGATCATGCCCAACATCCGTACCGCTGTCTTGAACCTGGCGGAACTGGAAGAGGAGATTATGCGGCATACACCTGTGGCACAGGAGCGGCGGGAGATTAAGACATCATGATCGAGCTATCGCGCAACATTACTTTTGGGCAGTACATCAATAATGGCTCGGACCTCACACGTATGGACCCGCGCACAAAGATTCTCGGCGCGGTATTCCTGATCACGGTGACATCTTTCGTCAATCATTTCCTTGCGTTTGCCGTCTGTCTGTTCTTCTGCTGCGTCCTGCTGGCGTACTCGCGCATCTCGCCGGCGTATGTCCTGCGCAGCTTCAAGCCATTCCTGCCATTTCTGGCATTTATCTACGTTATGGAGGTCGCCTTCTACTACTCGTCTGCTCCCCAACACATCCTCTGGCACTGGTGGCTCCTGAGCGTCTCGACGGAGGGGATTATCACCAGCGCCCTGACGATTGTGCGCGTGTTCTTTCTCTATTATCTCGTCTCCATGCTCATGTTCGGGACCTCGATGGTGGATCTGACCGATGGCCTGGAAGTACTACTTTCGCCGCTGCAAAAACTGCGCATTCCGATCAACCCCTTCATTATGGTCCTGATCATAGCCTTGAAGTTCGTGCCGATCTTTATCACTGAGGTCGAGCGCCTGACAAAAGCCCAGGCAGCGCGCGGCGTGCGCTTCGACAAGGGCAATCTGTTTCAACGCGTGAAGAAGCTGGCTCCACTGCTGATCCCCCTCTTCGTAAGCGGCTTCAAACGCGCCGAGGCCCTTAGTATCGCCATGGAGGCCCGCTGCTACGGCGGTCGCCCTGGCTGGAAACGGAGCAAACGGCGCGCCCTACACTTCCAACGCAGCGATGTGCTGGCGCTCCTCTTCGTTCTTGTTATAAGCATCGGGATCGTTGGCGTCAATATCTTTGCACCGTTTTAGGCTGCGTTCGCGACAGGCGTCTCTTTGCTCTCCATGCATAACGATCAAATCAATGCATGGGGATTTTTTTATACTTTGGATGAACGACTATAATAGAAATAGGCATTCGTTCTGAACATGCAAAGAGCCAAAATCTGCTCATGACGATGGAGAGTTGTTTCATCCAACTCTACATCTTTTTATGGCATTGCGCTCATATCTTGCACGCATCCTGGCGACTGCCGCAGACATATTGTCAATTTAGTATACATCTGAGTAGAAGGGAAACACGAACATGCAACTTGATATTGTACGTCTCTGGAAAAACGAAGATTACCGCGCCAGCCTGAGCAAAGAGGAACTGGCTATGCTCCCGGAGAGTCCTATCGGTGAGATCGAACTCAGCGATGCGGACCTGCAGGTGATCCAGGGCGGACAAGGCAATAGCTGCATCTCCAGCGCATATAGCACTTATGATGCGAGCTGTACCTGCGATGGCGGCAACTACGGCGGCAACTACAACGATTGCAATAATGGTAGTCCCACCATTTACGGGTACGGCAACACCAGTTGTAATGGCTCCTCTGGCGGCTCACAGGCGGTTGGTTTCGTTGTTCTGCAAGTGGTACCCGCCTCCTCCTGCTATACCTATAGCACTTGCAGCTAATATCTGCCAGAGGCGCGTAGACCTGGCTGTAAACGCTGATCGCCAGACTGCGTAGGGGATAACAATAGAGAGCCAATCAGAGGACTATTTCACCACCATGCCGGGTAACGGTCCTCAGATTGGCCCATTATTTTTGAAAATATGCCTGGAACTTAAGGTAATGTTCCTAAAATAAAACGAGAGAGCTATCGAAATCTCCCTGCCCCATGTATAATAGTACTTACAACATACCTACGTCATAGTTCAGGGAATGGCAAGAACATGTCACAGAGGAGCAGGGCACTTCACCTTACACCCAGATTGCTTATTATTACGGCATCTTGCGGTATTGTACTGGCTGCACTCGTTCTTGCGCTTGTCTCTGCCCTCGGGTCGACCCCGGCGTCGACGGCGGGCGCAAAACCGGCTTTTCAGGTGAACATCGGCTTCGACGGACGCTATAAGAACGGGACCTGGATACCCGTACACGTTACGCTCAGCAATGCTGGCGCCGATTTTACAGGGACGCTCTCGATCGACCCTTCATCTGCGCTTTCGCCCCTGGGCAGCGCCTCGACGCTCTACCAGTCCAACATCACGCTCCCGACGGGGGCGCAAAAACAGATCACACTCTACATTCCTTTTAACTCCGGCCTGCCGGGAGAGTATCAGAGCCTGGATATACAGCTCCTCGATACCCATGGCCGGCTCATCCAGACGCAATCTGCACTGCTGCACGCCCTGGATACGGAAGATGTCTTCGTCGGTCTTCTCTCGGATCAACCCGGCGATTTTGGGACGCTCAACAGCGTTGACCTGCCCAACCGGAATGCAACGATCGTGACGGCGGCGCTGAATGCGAGTAATTTCCCGACCTCCGCCGCCGCGCTCGACAATTTCGATATGCTCGTGCTGGACAATTTTACGACCAGCAGCCTGAATAGAGACCAACTCGGCGCGTTACAGGCATGGATAGAGCGCGGAGGGGCGCTCGTCGAGGTCGGTGGCCTGTCGTGGCTCCGTTCGCTGGAACCCCTGCCCGCTAATCTGGTACCGGTCGATGTCACTGCCACGGGCGTTCTTTCCGACGGAGTCTCGTTGCTGCCCTTGACCGGCCCTCCCGCAAAGACGGACAGGATGCCAGATACGCTCTCGGTGCCCATACCAATCAGCACTGCGGCAGCGGTAGCGACCTCTTCGGGCAGCACGACGCTCCTCTCCTCTGGCGCTACGCCGCTGCTTGTACAGCGCCAGCAGGGACACGGCCTGCTCTACTACCTTGCCTTTGATCCCACTCTTGGGCCGCTCGCGGGTTGGAGCGGTACGCGCCTGCTCTGGCAGAACCTCCTGCTACGCACGCTGGGAGACCAGTTGCTTCCACCTAATAGTGGCGCACCCGTCCTGCCGGCAAGTGGAACCGCCAACGGAACCTTGACACCCGATATTCCTTTGGTAAGCATTAGTATGCAGAATGTGCTCCGGGCAATGCTGCCACATACACTCCCCCTTCCGTGGCCGCTCATTGGATTGCTGATCGGCTACCTGCTCGTGCTGGGACCGCTCCGTGCGCTGACCATCCAGAAGCTGGGACGGCGCTGGAGCTGGCACATCGTACTCTGTACTTTCGTCGTCTTCTCTGGCATCGCCTATGGACTCGCGCTCCACGAAAAAAATACGGCGATCGTCAGCAATAGCATCTCTATCTTGCAGTTCAACCAGGATGGAGCGCCCACGCACATTACGACGTATGCGGGGGTCTTTCTACCAGACCAGGGTACCTTTCGCGTGACTATACCAGATACGGATCTGACGCACATATTGCCGCAGGAAGTTGCTGCGGGCACGCTCCTGCCACAGAAGGCTGCCATCAGCGGGGGTCAGGGCGGGAGCCAGGTCGACCTGAACGGGGAGAAGAGTTGGACAATGCATACCATCATTTCGGAGCAGGATCGCCAGCTCAGCGGCAATATCGAGCCTCATCTTATACTCGATCACGGCGCCCTGAGCGGGACGCTGACCAATACGCTTCCCTACTCGCTCGCAGATACCTATATTCTGACGAACAAAGGTTACATCCACTTTGGCCCTCTGGCGTCAGGGCAGACACGCACTTTTCGCAGTGCCTTCAGGCGTCTGGGAGATAGCAACGCAACACTGGCCGACCAGATCGCCGCCGATAATGGTCTGCCAACACCCTATGACCCGAGTGTGGATCCGCCAAACGCCGGGACGCTCCTGCACCAGCACATCGCGATGCTGACCGCTTTGAGTGGAGAACTCAGTTCATTCACCTGCGGCCTCAACATCTGTTCGCTGAAGAATAGCGCGCTGCCGCAACAGAAACCGTTCGCGGACCCGGTGCTCCTTTCAATGCCCGGCTACGACCCCCTCCTGTCGGGTGAGACGGCTGCGACGCTTATAGGCTGGGCCAGCCAGGAGCCCGATGCCACTAACACAATCGCCGTGAATGGAGCGCTTACGAGCGGCATCCATCAGGTTTTTGTGCAGGTGCCTTTAGCTATCAAGGCTACTGATACCCTGGACGAGCCTCCCGCTTCACTCTCCGCTCAACTGGTAGCGGTGAAAGGAGACAATGTACAAACACAGCCAGGCCTCTATCTGATGAATACGGGCAGCGTGACATTTGATCTGGCGCTGCCACAGACCATCAACGTTCAGCAGCGCGCGCTGACCGCTTCACTTCTGCCATATCCGCCAGATGGCGTCTACCAACTGGGTGGAGGCGGCATCAGGACTATTGCGGATGCGCAGCGCCTGCATCTCTCTTTGTATAACTGGCAGACAGGCAAATGGGATACTATGCTGTTGCGCCTGTACACATTCACAGTAAACCAACAGGCATACGTCGGTCCTGGTCAGCGTATTCTGTTCAAACTCGAAAACCAGGACCCCTCTCTGGGCACCTTTATCTTTGGCACACCGGTCGTTCATCTATAATTGATCAGTAGCGCGTTCCCTTTTTGCAACAATTCGTGATATGAACCGTTTAAGTAGAAACAGCACACCTGCGAAGAAGCCTGTGTTTCTGTCACTAAAAGGGCGATTTAGACATGATCAGCAGAGATGTATACTATCGGGTGGTGTGGAACGAGATATCAAGTAGGACCATTTCCGACGCACCTTTACGTCAATCATGAAAGAGGCCCAGGCATATGCTGAATAGTAATCATCAAAGACCACCAGGCAGGACGATACGACTATTTGCATCGTGTTGTGTCATTCTGCTACTCGCCATTTTTCTTTTTCCACTCAAAGCTGCGGCGCAGAGCACTACCTCATCTGCCCATGGGCCGACCTTCACCGCCAGTGTAGGCTTCAGCTCCCGCTATCGCGATGGCAATTGGGTGCCGGTCCAGGTCTCGTTGCGCAACGATGGGCCGGACTTCAGCGGCTTTGTCTCCATCAATATTCCTTCGCCCTCTTCGATTACCGGCAGGTCCTCTTCGACCCAGACGTATCAGCAGGCAGTCAGCCTTCCTACGCAATCACAGAAGCAGGTAACGCTTTACGTACCGATCCTGGTTGGCAACCAGGGGAATACACAGCCAATCACGGTCAATCTGCTTGATGCAAACAATCAGAGGATAGGCAGCAGTGCCAATGCGCTGCGCAGCATAGGCCCCAATGATATCTTCGTGGGTATCCTTTCCGATCAATCAACAGGCTTCGGTCCGTTAAGCACCGTCCCACTGGTCGACCAGACGGCCTCGATCATTACGGAGCCGTTGGACGCCGCGACCTTGCCAACCATGACTGAGGTTCTAAAGAACTTCGATCTTATCGTGCTGGACGATTTCACCACGAGCAATCTGACGAAAAATCAGCTCACTACACTGCAGAACTGGGTCGATCAGGGCGGGTCTCTGATCGAGATTGGCGGTCCAGACTGGCGACGCACGCTCAGTCCTCTTCCTGCAGAGCTGCTCCCCGTTTCGCCCAACGGAACGGCAACGCTGCCTGCCAGAACGCCTTTGCTGCTCCCCAGCAGTTCGATCAGTAGCGCTCCTGCGCGGCATCCGGCCCTTAATAGTATACAGGGAACGGTCACCGTCAGCACATCGACGCCCGCGACGGGGAGCACTGTCGATCTCGCGGCTCCCGACGGCACTCCACTGCTCGCGCAGACCAGGGCAGGACAGGGCCTGGTCTGCTATCTGGCCTTCGATCCCACGCTCAGCCCTGTGCTCAACTGGGCGAGCATCGGCACGCTGTGGAATGGACTGCTCCTACGCACCCTCGGCGATAAGATCCTGGTCTCCGGCTCAAGCATCAGCGTGGGCAGTTCGTGGCAATCAAGCAACGATAATAGAGGCTTCAACAGCATCCTGCAATCCCTCTTACCCAGCATGGTACCGCCGACATGGCTTATCCTGGTGCTCTTGCTGGGCTATGTCGCGGTTCTTGGGCCGGTGCGTCTTCTGCTCGTACGTCTGCTGAAGAAGCGAGACTGGAGCTGGCGCATCGCACTGAGCGTCATCGTCATCTTCTCCGCGCTCAGCTATACACTCGCTTTACAGCAGAAGGGCACATCGATCGTCAGCAGCAGCATCTCGATTATGCAACTGGGCAGTCCGGGGGCGACGAGCACGCCGGTGCATGTCACGACCTACGTAGGCGTGTATGTCCCCAATCAGGGCAATTTCCAGGTCAATCTATCAGGCGCGAATCTGGTACAGACGCTTGATAGCCAGTCGTCTTCGGCGCGGGGAAATCCGGCAACGATTGTGTCGACGGCAGATGGAACGGATGTGAAACTGCACGGGGTCGATATATGGACGCTGCGCACCCTGGTTGCCAAACACGATAGCCAGGTAAAAGGCGGGATCACCTCTCACCTGATACTGCAGGACAACAGCATCTTGAGCGGAACCGTTACCAACACGCTGCCCTATGCGCTCAACAACATCTACGTGCTGATGAACGACCACTTCAAGTCACTGGGCAATATGGCCGCTGGTGAGACGAAATCGGTCTCGCTATCGCTAGAAAGCGCAGGCTCGACCAATCTAGAACCCAATTCGCTGGCGGACCAGATCGCGGGGAGCAATAACTTACCCGTCCCATACACAATGTACTATGCTGGCACACGCATGACTACAATACAACGGCACATGGCCCAACTGGCGACCCTGAGCGGGGAGAATGGCTATCTGTATTGTGGCGGCAGCTCCTGCTTACAATCAACGCAGTCAATCGCGACCTCCAGCGGTGTGGTCGTCAATAACACCGCTACCCTGGCGACCGGGAACGGACCTGTGACACAGGTCAGTAATCGCGACCCGCTGCTGGTCCCTGGTGCGCCGGCAACGTTTATCGCCTGGGCGAGCCCCTTTGCAGACGCTGCCGACACGATCACGGTGAAGGGGAGCAGAATAGCGAACGCGCAGGAGGCATTCATTCAAGCGCCGCTCGACGTCAGCTTCACCGATCCGTTGAGCCAGACAGTTAATCTTCCGGCGGATGAAATGCAGGGTCAACTGGTCGATGTGCAGAGCCAGAACGCGCAGATGCAATCGCCGGGCGTGTATACACTGAATACGGGGAGCATGACCTTTGAGTTCTCGCTGCCCGCGAGCTTCAAGTTACAGAACAGTAACATTACGCTCACCGAGCCGTCAGACCTGATTCAGGGGAACGGCATTCCGATAGGACAGGGCATCAGTACGGTCATTGATGTCAATCACATGCAGACATATCTATATAACTGGCAGAAACACAGTTGGGACCGCTTTACCTTCAACCAGTTTGTCCTACCCATCAATAACGCCCAGGCATACATCGATGCGAGTGGGCGTGTGCTGGCGCAGTTTGCGAATCCCCGCGCCGCGCAGGGAACCGCCGTCTTTGGTAAACCGTCGCTGCAATTGAAAGGTCAGCTTGCAAGTTAACGAGGCATCTGCTCACGCAAGAGCAGCTTAACGAGTAAAAAGGATGTGCATGCATTTATGCAAAAAACGGAGCCGGAAAACGCGATCATCAAGATACAGAATGTCTCGAAGCGCTATCACACGGTCAACGCCCTGAGCAACTTCTCGCTGGAGATTCCGCGCGGCACTATCTACGGCCTGATCGGACCAAATGGAGCGGGCAAAACAACCCTGCTGCGCATCCTGGCGGCCCTGATCAGTCCAAGCAGTGGCGAGGTCTGGTTTGACAGCGAGGAGGTGAGTCAGAGCTTTGCCTCCATTCAGCGTAAGGTTGGCTACATGCCCGACTCCTTCGGCGTCTATCCTGACCTTACAGCGGTTGAATACCTTGAGTTTTACGCGGGCATTCATAAAATCCCGCGTAAGAAGCGCACACGGATCGTAGCGGATCTGCTCGAACTGGTTGACCTTTCTTCTAAGCGCGATGAACTGGTCGAGACGCTCTCGCGCGGCATGCAGCAACACCTCTGCCTCGCGCGCGCCCTGGTCCACGATCCAGAGGTGTTGCTGCTCGATGAGCCGGCATCGGGCCTCGATCCACGTGGGCGCGTGGAGCTGCGCGAGCTGGTGCGCTCCCTGCAGAGCATCGGCAAGACGGTCGTTATCAGTTCGCATATCCTGCTCGAACTGGCAGAGATGTGTACCGACATCGCCATCATGCAAGAGGGTCGCCTTGTCACCTCGGGAGACGTCGAGAAGATCACACGGCATGTAAACGGCAGCCGCCAGTTGGAGATTCACATCCTGGAGGCCGAGCGCATTCCTCTGGCGCTGGAACTGCTTAAGGACAGGCCGGGCATGAGCAATATCACACATGAGGCGGGAGACCTGCTGTTAGCGGACTTCAATGGCGACGACCAGGCTCTGTCCCTGCTCATCGCGGAACTGTTCAGCCGGGGCGTGCCGGTCACGTCGTTCGCGCCACGCCGGGGCGGTGGTCGCCTGGAAGAGGTATTTATGAGTATTACAGAAGGGGGCAGCCCATCATGACGTTTTTAGCGCTCCTAACCAAAGAGCTGCGCCTGCGTATGCGTCGCGAGCGCACCATCTGGGTTATCGTCCTCTATATCCTCCTGATGGGCCTGATAGGCTGGTTCTATATTGGTCGCTTCGCAAACTTCAATGGTAGCGGAGGCATGACGCTGAACGATATCGGCACCTATCTCTATATGCTGCTCTCGATGGTGCAGCTCTTCTTGATTATCTTTATCACGCCCGCCTTTACAGCCACAGCGGTCAATGGCGAGAAAGAGCGGCAGACCTTCGATCTCATCCTCTGCTCGCGCATCTCGGCCTTCTCCCTTATCGCCGGCAAGCTGGTCGCGGGGCTGGTAAATTCGCTGCTGCTCATCGCAGCGTCCGTTCCGCTCTTTAGCCTGGTCTTCTTCTTTGGCGGCGTCTCGCCGATTCAGATTATAAGCGCTTTGCTTGTCTTTGTGAGTACAGCGCTGATCACCGGCACCTTCGGCCTCTTCTGCTCAACGCTGGTCCTGCGGCCTGCGGTCTCTACGGCTATTGCCTACATGGTCAGCATGCTGTGGATCTTCATGCCCCCGGTCCTTTCCATCATGCTCTCGGCTTCGGGGAACTGGCTGCAGATCTTCAGCACGGTAGGGGTATTGCAATCTCCCTCCATCCTCAGCCGACCGTCTCCGCTGTTCGTCTGGAACCCGATTATCGCGCTTTTGAATACATACCCGTCTGGCAGTGTGATGAGCAGCTACGTTGTGCGTGGACTGAAGCTCAGTCCCTGGGTTGCCTATACGCTGTTGAACCTGTTAGCGACTACGATCTTCTTTCTACTCAGCGTCTACCTGGTTAAGCCCGTTCTACCGGGACACCTCTGGCGCAAGAAAGTACCTGTTGAGAATAGCTCGTCGGCAAATGCATCTGGCATATGATATAAATAGAGCAGGATCTTATCGAGTGTACGAGAGATAGACACGAGAAAGGTATTATTATGGCGACCTTGATGCAATCGCGCATAGAGGCACTGAACCAGGAACCTCTGGATAGCGAGAGCGTTGTCAGGGCATTCCAGCCCTGGCGTCAGCGACTCTCGGTACAACAATTACTGCGCTGGACCACCAGGGGCATCGCCGTGGGCCTCCTACTGGCATGCATCGTACTGCTCATCGCGCGCCTGATGCCCTGGGCCAGCGCGCTCGCCTGGGCCACGGGCTGCGCTCTTGCCTGCACGCTCCTGACCATAGGAGTGGCCATCTGGCGACGGCCATCGCTCGCGCGCACTGCACGTCTCGTCGATGCGCGCCTCTCACTGCACGATCGCTTGAGTACAGCCTGGGAGCTGCGTGAGCAGGCAACAACGCTGGTACGCCTCCAGCGTCGCGATGCATTAAAGCAGCTACAAAAGCATAAACCAGCCTCCACCATCTCTCTACGTCCACACCGCCTCGGCGTTCTGCTCTTCGCCGTTGTCGTCCTGGTATGCGTGCTCCTGATCGTGCTGCCCAATCCCATGACGGCGATTATCAAGCAGCAGCAGGCGTTCCAGACGCGTATAGCAAAACAGGTCGCGTCGATCGATAAAGTACGCCAGGTACTCGACCAGCAAGCAGGTCTCTCGCCACAGGAACGGCAGAAGATCGACCAGATTTTGAGCGATCTCGAAAACAAGCTGCAACAGTCGAAAAACGATACACAGGCCCAACAGGCCATCGCCCAGGCGCAGGCAAAACTCAACCAGCAGAGCGATCCCCAGGCCACTAACCTGCAGCAGGCCAATGCCGCCGCCAGTTCCGCGCTGCAAGGAAGCAACAACTCTGACCTGAAGGCGCTGGGCAACGCGCTCGCCAACAACGATAGCAAGCAGGTCTCCAACGATCTACAGAATCTCGCCTCGCAAATTGGGAAGATGTCGGCACAGCAACGCAGCCAGCTCGCACAACAACTGGAGAACGCGGCGAACCAGGCGGGTCAGCAGAATCCCGCGCTCAGTTCCGCACTCCACCAACTGGCGAAAGCCGTCACCGATGGCAGCCAGAGCGAGATCGCCGATGCCTCAAACGCCTTGCAGCAGGCGACAGACCAGAACGCCGCCGCCCAGGCGAAAAATAGCAGCATCAACCAGGCGTCACAAGGCTTGCAGCAGGCCGCGAATAACCTGGCCTCCGCCACCGATGGCTCGAACAGCCAGAATCAGGGGCAACAGAACCAGGGTCAGGGGCAGTTGGGGCAAGGCCAGGGGCAGCAAGCACAGGGTCAGGGACAACAGCCAGGTCAGGGGCAAGGCCAGGGTCAGCAGAGCCAGGGTCAGGGTCAGGGGCAACAGGGCCAGGGACAAGGGCAAGGCCAGGGACAACAGGGCCAGGGACGCGGCGGCTCGGGTGGTACCAATGGAGCGGGCAACAATCAAGGGAAAAATGAGCAGGTCACGATTCCTGGGCAGACCAGTTCCGGCTCCAGCACGCAGAGCGCCGATAACAACACCGGCGTCGTGCAATCCGGCAGCACCGTTCCCTACTCGCAGGTCATCGCGCAGTACAACCAGATGGCGCACAATGAAATCGACAGCAGCAACGTCTCTCCCGATATGAAAGATCTCGTTCACAACTATTTTAATTCACTAGAAGGACAGTGAGCTTCATGGCAAATATGAGTGACAACACAACTCCTCCGATGAAGATACCCAACGAGGAGCTGGCATTGCAGAATGGGCATGCACCCCAGGAAGAGGGACCCAGCGAGAGCAATATCGAGACATTTATGGATGTCGCGCAACGGCTGGAGAAGGAGCTCTGCTCCATCGTAGTCGGTCAGGAGCGCGTCGTCCGTGAACTGCTGCTGGCACTGTTCGCGGGCGGACACGTGTTGCTCGAAGGCGTGCCGGGACTGGGGAAGACGCTGCTTGTACGCACGCTGTCGGATGCGTTGACGCTCAAATTTGCGCGCATCCAGTTTACGCCAGACCTGATGCCAGCCGATATCGTTGGGACGACCATCGTCAGCGACCAGGCGGAGGCGGGCGCAGGTAGTAAACGTATCTTCAGCTTTCAACCGGGTCCCATCTTCGCGAACATCGTGCTGGCCGACGAGATCAATCGCGCCACCCCCAAGACGCAATCGGCCCTGCTCGAAGGCATGCAGGAGCGCACGGTCAGCGTCGGAGATCGCACGCGCCCGCTTCCGCAGCCATTCTTCGTGCTCGCCACGCAGAATCCCCTCGAAATGGAGGGGACCTATCCGCTGCCCGAGGCCCAGCTCGACCGCTTCCTGCTCAAGATCATGGTCAATTTCCCGAAGGCCGCCGATCTGCTGCGCATCATCGACACCACCGTCGGCACACAATCGCTGCATGCCCAGGCCGTCGCATCAGGCGAAGAACTACTACAATTGATCGAGACCGCGCGCGCCGTGCCCATTGCCACACATATCAAGGAGTTCGCAGTGCGCATCCTGCTCGCGACGCACCCCGACCAGGAAGATGCGCCGGAAAAAGTGCAGCAATATGTTCGCTACGGTGCCAGTCCACGCGGCCTGCAAGCGCTCATCACGACCTCCAAAGTGCGGGCGCTGCTGGAAGGTCGCTACAATGTCTCTATAGAGGATCTGCGCGCCGTCGCGTATCCGGTGCTGCGCCACCGCATCGTGCTCAACTTCGACGGATTGGCGGACAATATCGGACTGGAGGGCCTGATCGACACGATTCTCGAAGAAGTGGAGGAGGCGTAGTGGCGGACAACGGCGAAAAGTTGCGCTTCCCATTGGACGCTCAGACCTTACAACGCCTGGATACACTGGCGCTCGCCACGCGCAGGCCGATGGCGAGCGGGCGACCTGGGCGCAGGCGCTCGCCATCGGCGGGCTCCTCGATGGAGTTTTCGGACTTCCGCCGTTACTCACCGGGAGACGATTTCCGCCGCATCGACTGGCGAGCCTACGCGCGCCTGGAGCGGCTCTTCCTGCGCGTCTTCGAGGCCGAGGAAAACATCACCGTAACCATCCTCGTCGATTGCTCCGACTCGATGTATTATGGGACGCCGCGCAAGGCGGAGCTCGCGACCGCGCTGGCCGCCGCACTGGCCTACATCTCGCTCAAGTGCGAGGACAACGTTATCCTCGGCGCTCTCACCGACCGGCTGGTCTCGTACCGGCGCGGCAGCGGAGGCAAGAACGCGATCTGGAACATCGGCGATTTCCTTACGCGCCTGCCCCGTTCCGGCAGCACCGATCTGAACCGCTCGCTATACGATCTTGGACGCGTGGTGAACAGTCCGGGCTTGACGATCATCCTTTCAGATTTTCTGGCGCCGGGCGGCTATCAGACCGGGGTTAGGGCCGTGCGCCAGTTGCGGCAGGAGGTAGCGCTGCTGCAGATACTGTCACCGGACGAGATCAATCCTGATATACAGGGCGACTGGCAATTGCACGATAGCGAGGGGACAGGAACGGTGGATGTCAGCATCTCCCCTGGTATATTGCACGCTTACCAGGAGCGGCTGGCGACATTTACGCAAGAGATAGCGGAATTTGCACACACGCACATGGCAACCTACGCGCTTATCCCCAGCGATATGGCGATCATTGATATTGTACAGCGTCTATTGCGGCAAGTTGAGCTGGTGCGCTAGCCTGGAAGGATGGATCGATGAATCTACTTGTCCCGACAGCTCTCGCCTTCAGCCTCATCATACCCATCATCCTTCTGCTCTATTTTATGCGTCCAAAGCGCCAGCAGCGCACGATCGCCAGCACGCTTTTATGGCAACAGGCGCTACAGGACATGCAGGCCAGCCGTCCCTGGCAGCGCCTGCGCATCACCCCGCTGCTGATCTTGCAGATACTCGCGGCCATCATCATCGTGCTGGTCCTGGCGCGACCGGCGATCTTCGCTAACAGCTCGATCAGCGGCGATACCATCATCATCTTACAGGCGTCGGCGAGCATGCAGGCAACGGATGTCGCGCCGAGCAGATTTGAGAGCGCGCGCGCCGACATCGCCGACATCATCGACAACCTCGGCCCCAACGATCACCTCTCGCTGATCACGATGGCGCGCACGCCCCAGGTGCTCATCGCGGACTCGAACGACCAGGCGCAACTGAGAGCTGCACTGCAGCGCGCCAGAGTCACGAACCAGGATGCCGACCTGGAGCAGGCGCTCTCGCTGGCAAACTCGTTAATGAACGGGCGCACGAGCATGCAGGTGCTGGTCGTCGGCGACGGACACGTCAGTACCACAGATAAAGCCATGCTCGTGCCCTTCGCCGTGCGCTATCTCCGTATCGGCACCGACGCGCCCAACGCCGCGCTGCTGACGCTCTCCTCGCGCACGATCTCGAATAAACTCGTCGCATTCGCACAGGTAGCCAACTACAGCGCGCAGCAGCGCGCCATCCCGGTCGAGCTCTACGCCGATGGCAAGCTGGTCAGCGTGCAGACGGTCACGCTCGGCCCGCAAGGAACGGGGGCCATTCAGTGGAATACAGTGCCACCGAACACACGCTTTTTGCATGCGCAGATTATCACACAGGATGCCATGACCATCGACCACCAGGCCTGGACCATCGTCGGCGGCTCACAGCAGGGCCGCGTGCTGCTAGTGACAAAGGACAATTCGTTCCTGCGCGCAGCCTTTGCCTTGCAACCCAACGTCAGCCTGTCGGAGACGACGCCGCAACAATACGTGAACACCGGCAACTACGATCTCACCATCTTTGACGGCTACGTGCCGCCCACGCTGCCCGACGGCTCACTCTTCTTTGTGAATCCGCCGCAAGGATCGTATCTCTTCGGCACATCGGGGCCCGTCACCCACGTGAGCCGCGTAGGACCGGGCGAGGACACACTCAACCTCCTCGACTCGGTTGACCTGAGCACCATCCATACGCTGCAGACCAGCCATCCACTCAAACCGGCACCGTGGGAGCAGTCGATCATCAGCGCGCCGGAGACGCCGCTCCTGATCGCAGGCGAAAACAACAACAGGCGCGTTGCTGTGCTCGGCTTTGATCTGCACGATAGCGACCTGGGGCTACAGCCCTCCTTTCCTATCCTGGTACACAACCTGGCAGATTGGTTCTTACCGCAACCAGTTCCGGGGGATGGACAGGTCACCGCCGGCAGCGCCGTTACCGTTCAGACGTGGCCAGGAGCGGATCGCGTCACCATCACCAGCCCCGATTCGCGGGTGAGCACGGTCGGTCCGCCTTTTCCGGTGCAGCCCTATAACATGACGGATCAGGTCGGCATCTACCGGGTGACGCAGAGCGTTCATGGTCAGTTGCTTGATGGTGCCTTTACCGTCAATCTCTTCGACCCTACGCAGTCGCAACTGGCACCGGCTAAAACGCTGCCCATCCTGCGCAGCAGCGACTTTACACCCAACGGGAACGCAGTATCGCGCCAACTGCGCGAGATCTGGCCCTGGATCGCGGCGCTCCTCTTGCTGGTGTTGTGCGCGGAGTGGTGGCTCTTTAGCCGGGGCTACCATATACAAAAGGCGCCAGCACGCCAACTGCCGGGCCGGGAGATAGGAGGCGCACGCAGAATACAGGGAGGCATCCCCTCGCAAAAAAGTACCTTTACAGCCGGTATAGAAGGTATGTTACATGAACGCTACTCGCTTGCCAGGAAGCAGTTTTTGAAAGCAACGAAGCAGGCCAGAAAACGCTTTGGGCAAGTAACGCGCCGGTCGCGCTAGTGCATTTTCACTTGACCTCTCAGGGTCTCGTGTGTATACTTCCCTTCGGGGGAGACGGCAGAAGCCTTTGCTCTTTTACGACCCGTTTGAGGGTACTGCAAATAGAAAAGGGGAGCACCGTGTTATCATTTGAGCAACCATTTATTCTCTTGCTCTTACTGCCAATCCTCCTCCTGGTGTACCTCACCTGGAGAAATATGTCCCTACCCTTTTCTGCCCGGCAGCGCCATCTCATCCTCGTCAGCCGTCTGCTACTCTTTACTCTGATCATCTGCGCGCTGGCCGGAGCCTCCTGGAAACAGTCGATCTCGCGGCAGACGACCATCTTTGTGGGTGATCTCTCGGACAGCACATCCTCGCAGCGTCCGTTTATCGAACAGTGGATCAACGCGGCGATCCAACACAAGGGCAGCGAGGACCAGGTGGGCATCGTCGCGGTGGGGCGCAACGCCCTGGTAGAGCAATCGGTCAAGACGCAGATCGACTTTTCCCACTTCGAGTCTACGCCCGATACCAACTATACCGATCTATCAGCCGGACTGCGCCTGGCCGCCGCGATCATGCCAGCCGACACACAGAAGCACATCGTCCTGCTGACCGATGGGCAGCAGAATCTAGGCGATGCGCTGCAAGAGGCCCAGTTGCTGCAACAGGAGGGTATCCGCCTGGACGTGGTGCCGATCCCCAGCGCAACGGGCGCCGATGTGCGGGTGGATAACCTGGATGCGCCTTCCCAGTTGCACACCAACGAACGCTTCACTATGCATGTACAGGTCTACAGCAGCGTCCAGCAGACGGGCACGATACGTATTCTGTTGGACCAGAGCATCATCTTGCAGCAGACGCTCCCTCTGGCGGTGGGCGAACAGGACCTCAGTTTCGATCTGGCCGCGCCTCCGCCGGGCTTTCACAGCTATCGTGTAGAACTGGACGCGCCGCGGGATACGATTCTACAAAACGATGAGGCAAGCGCGTTCGTCAGCGTACAGGGGCCACCGACCGTGCTGCTCATCGAAGGCACGCACGGGAACGGCGTCAACATTGCGAATGCGCTGAAGGCGACGAAGATCAACGTGGTCATCGGCACACCCAACGACGTCCCGACCTCGCTGGACGGACTGGCGGCCTACAGCTCGGTCATTCTGGCCGATGTTCCCGCAGTCGATCTGGGCAATGCGCGCATGCAGACGCTGCAATCGTTCGTACGCGACCTTGGGCGTGGGCTGGTCGTCAGCGGTGGGCAGAACAGTTACGGACTGGGAAACTATGCCGGAACGCCGCTGGAGGAAACGCTGCCGGTCACGATGGACATTCCACAGCACAAGGATACGCCGAATATCGCCGTCGTGCTCATCATCGAGAGCCTGGAGGCACCGCTCCCGGTCAATATCTCCAAGGAGGCTGCGAAGGGCGTCATCAGCCTGCTCACGCCGAACGACCAGGTTGGTATCTCGGCAGGCTACGGTACTCTGGCCATTCCGATGCAGCACGTTACCGACAAAGCGGCAATCAACAAAGCGATCGATGGGATGGACCCGACGGACCCTGGCAGCTACAATCCCGACCTCGCCAACGCCGAACGGGTGCTGCTGAACACGAACGCCAAGATCAAGCACGTCATTCTGCTCGGCGATGGCGATGCCTTCGATAACTACGCGCCCCAGGTCACGAAGATGGCGAAGGAGAACATCACCGTGTCCACCGTCGCCACGAACTCGGCTGACTACCAGGAACTGGGCACGATGATCAATATCGCCACGTGGGGCAAGGGCCGTTTCTATCGCGCCGATGACCCCAGCGTCATTCCGCAGGTGCTCTTGAAAGAGACGGAGCGCGCGGCACGACGCGCCATCATCAACGAGCCATTTACGCCCGCCGTCGTGGGGACGCACCCGATTCTCTCGGGACTCAAAGGGTTCCCTGAGCTGGATGGCTACGTCTCCACCACGCCCAGGCCGGCGGCGCAGATGGTACTCGTCAGCCATCGCGACGATCCCGTGCTGGCGGTGTGGCAATACGGCCTCGGGCGCGTTGTGGCCTGGACCAGCGACGCGCTGGGACTCTGGACCTCGCACTGGCTCCAATGGAACCAGGCGGCCCAATGGTGGGCGAATCTAGTCACCTGGACGCTTCCGGCGGCGGATAGCAGTATGAATATCAGCGGCAAGGTTATCAACGGCACGGGCCAGATTACCGTGGACCTGCCGACGACGACGACGACAGGGGGACAGCAGCAGGTGACGGCGCGTATTATCGCGCCCGATCGCTCACAACAGACGATCGCGTTGCAGCCAACCGCGCCGCAACAATGGGCCGGCAACTTCTCCGCCGATCCGGTCGGCGTCTACGTCTTCCAGGTTACGTGGCAGGGCCTCACCGCCAACGGAACACCAGGCAAACTGACGGCGACTACAGGCATGGTTGTGCCCTATTCGCCCGAATTTCGCACGCGCGGCACGAATATATCATTCCTCCAACAGGTGGCACGTGAAGGCGGTGGTCAGTTGCTTGGTCCGGGCGATAGCGTCGAGGCATTTCTACAAAACCTGCCTCCGGTGACGGCGTCGCTGCCCATCACATTCCTGCTGCTCGCGCTGGCGGCCCTGTTGTTGCCTGCCGATATCGCGGCGCGGCGCCTCTCCAGCCTGGAGTTTCTCGTCGTCGGTTGGCGCTGGCTCACCGGGCTCTTCAGTCCGGCCAGGGCGCGGGTTGCAACGTCGAGGGATGGTTTTAAGGAGAGCTCTTCTTCCATCGGGGCAACCCTGGGCAGCGTGCGCACGCAGAGGCAGGAACGGCGCAACCGCGTTCAGCCGCTCAAGCCCATCCCGGTCAGCAGGGAGCCGGTGCGCACGAAAGCGGAGCAGGCGCCAGCCGCTCCGGCTCCGCCGCAGGAGCTGACCACGACGGAACGCCTGCTAGAGGCCAAACGCAAGCGCATGCAGGTGGCGGACCAACAGGAAGAAAGCAGCACATAATTCCAAGAACCTATGCATTCAGGAGTTTGCATGAGTAACGACACAGCAATTACCACGCGCCTACTATTTGTGCGACACGGACAGACAAATACAGCCGTCAACCATGTATTCTGCGGCACCACGGAGGCACCGCTTACGTCTACGGGACGCTGGCAGGCTCAGGCGCTGGCGGAGCGGTTACGGCACGAGTCCATCGATGTCCTGTATTGTAGTCCGCAGCAGCGCGCGCTTGAAACTGCTGCTCCCATCGCAGACGCGCTTCGATTGGAGATTCGCCAGCAAGACGCGCTGCGCGAGATAGACTTCGGCCTGTGGGAGAACCGCTCCCGCACCGAACTAACCAGAGAGTACCCGCGTCTTCTCAGCAATTGGGACAAAGGACTGTGGATGAGCAACCCACCGGACGGAGAGACACGGCAGGCGGTCATCGCGCGCGTTGTGCCCTGCATCATCGAACTATCGGGGGCGCACACGGGGAAGACCGTCCTGGTCGTCTCCCACAGAATCACGCTGTGCCTGTTGATTGGGCACATGCTAGACATGACGCTCTTCAGCAGTCGGCGCTTATTGCTCAGTCCAGCTAGCCTGACAGAGCTTCACATGACCGAGGACCAGGTACAGATGATCTCATTCAACGATACGAGCCACCTGGTCGCATCGTAGGGGTCCGGCTTGCCTGAACTCGGCTCTTCTCTCACCGACACGTTTTTTATTAACTGTGATCGGGGTAGGGACCAGCCTCGGCGCGTCCGTGATTTATCGGTTTCCTCTTCTCTGAGACGAGAAAACGGGACGAGGAAAACAAGCACAACGGGTAGGAAATGATAAATCCGGACGCGCTGGAAGCTGGTCCCTACCCAAAAAAATCTCTCCTCTGAAATGTGTCAGGGAGAGAAGGACCCGGCTCGCCTGGACTCGCCCGTGCCCAGGAGCGCCAGGCCCCTACAGCAAGGAGAATTTTATGTTGTTACCTGAGCTGCGAGACGAAGTTGCTCGTTACGCCAGAAAAATGCATGAGAGCCAGCTTGTGCGCGCAACGCAGGGGAACTTGAGCGCGCGCGACCCGGAGAGCGGGCTGATCTGTATCACGCCGACCGGAGGAGACTATCAGACGCTTACCGGCGAGGATATCGTCGTTATCGATCGCTACGGCAGCATCGTCGAGGGCCGGTGGGAACCTTCCAGCGAGACGCCGCTCCATACGCTGCTCCTACAACGCCGGCCCGATATCAACTGCGTCATGCACACTCACTCGATCTACGCGACCGCCTTCGGCGTCGTGTACCAACCGATCCCGATGATCCTGCAGGAGTCGGCGGCGTGCCTGGGCGGCGACGTGCTGGTGACACCATACCAGATGTCCGGTACGCAGGAGTTCGCCACGCTGATCGCTGACCGGATCGGGGAGAGGCACGCCCTCATCTGGGGCAACCACGGCGCAATGGTCGTCGGGACCACCCTGGCGCAGACGTTCTCGATTGCTCACGCACTGGAGGATAGCGCAAAGGTCGCCGCCATCGCCCGACAGCTCGGCGAACCCGTGATGCTGCCGCCCACAGAGGTGGCGAAGCTGCACGAGATCTGGCTGCAAAGCTACCGGCAGAAGGCGCTGGACTGAGCCTCCACCCCCCCCACCTGTTGTGAATGGACGAGCAAGACTTTGGTAACGGGCGTCGTCTGCGCCTGGCGCTTCTCAAGCAGATCCAGGGCGTCCTGGTACTCATCCAGGGAGAAACGATGCGAGATAAGCGGAGCCAGATTGAGCAGGCCGGAGCGAAAGAGCTGCACGCCATACGTCCAGGCCGCTGAGTTCGCGCCGAAGATGCCGTGTGTGGTCAGTTGATTGAATGCAAAGAGGTCACTCTCGACACTCAGAAACGTGCCCGCACCCGCGATACCCTCCAGAATGACGGTCCCACCGCGACGGGCGAGGTGGAGCGACTCGATGACCGCCTGCGTATGGCCGGCACCCTCGAAGACGAGATCGGCACCACTGCCACCTGAGATGGCGCGGATGCGCTCCCCAGCGTCCTCGCGCCCCAGGTTGATCGTATGGGTCGCGCCGAACTGGCGCGCGAACTCCAGGCGCTCGGCAAGCAGGCCCACCACCACAAGCGCGGAGGGGCTATAGAGACGGGCCAGTTGGAGGGCGAGCAGGCCGCTCGTTCCCGTTCCGACCACGGCGACAACGGCACCGGGCCGGGGCGGCGCTTTGAGAAAGCCGTGCGCCACCACCGAGGCTGGCTCCAGTAGCGCGGCCTCCTCCAGCGATGCATCGTCGGGGAGCACATGGATGAGACGTGCAGGCACGGCCACATACTCGGCCATTCCGCCGGGACGCGTAAAGCCGATCTCGTCGTAGCCAGCCTCGCAGAGATTGGTTGCTCCCTCGCGACAATTGGGGCAGACGCCGCAATAGAGAAAGCCTTCCGCCACGACCTTATCGCCAGGCGCGATCCCCTGCACGCGCGCCCCCACTGCGGCCACCACGCCCGACCATTCGTGGCCCGGTATCACCGGGTAGCGATAGTAGCCTGCGGGACGACGCCCCTGGTAAAGCTCGACATCGCTGCCACAGATACCCACAGCGTACGATTGGACCAGCACGTCGTCTGGTCCAGGCGCGGGCACCTCTATTTCGGTCACCTCTGCGGAGCCGGGTTCGGTGATGACGAGGGCTTTCATATCTTTTCCTCCGTGTCTTTGAGTTTCGGGATCGTGCTTGCGGTGATGCCCGGACAGCGTTTCGCGGATGGGATGCTTGCTGCCAATCTGGCGAAAAGTGCTCCTCACAACTATACACACTATACACCAACGGGAGTGGGATTGTTTTGATGCGATAAGGAGGTGTGGGATTGCATTCGGATGCGATAAAGATATGGGCACCGGCCGATTTTGAGATGGAGAAAGATTGGTGGCGAGAGCGAGACAGGCATTTCCCGATGCGGCTTCTTGCATCGGCACGTTGTACATTGGCCGATTGCTCTCCCTCCTTTTGTGGGAAGACACACGAGCGTGTATATCCTTGAGGAGCGGCTTCCCAGCTTCGCGTGAGTTTTAACCCCGGATATTCCAGTCACCCTGAGTAGAACACCGCTTCCGGTGGTGCTGCGATGGAGATGGTTTTCTCTCGTCTGAATATGGGGTAGTCCTTCCGGTGACTGTGATTGACGTTGAGACTCATGTGACCAACGTCGGAGAGCGTGTCTCCTTCATGCCGCATGAGTCTCACCACTCAGTGGTTAGGAAATGGGGGGCGGTTCTCCACTCGGTGCCGCTTCAACTGCCTTCCCGGCTGTGCGTCTGCGTGCGAGCGCAACCCCGATGAGCGCGACCAACCCCGCGATACTGAGCCAGGCGAACAGGTCGCCGATCGTGGCATAGATCGTGTGCACGCCCTGCACGGGGACGTAGGCCACCATCACCTGGGGATCGGTGCTATAGAAGTCCGTTGCCGCCAACACATGTCCTTCATAATCTACCGCCATCGAAAGCCCGCTGTCCGTCTGTTTGACCATGGAGGAGCCAGTCTCAATCGCTGTGAACGCCGACATTTGGGTATGATACGGGTCAATCTCTCTCCAATCACCAGCGGGTGAAAGCAGGAGGTCAGCATTGGCCTGACCTGTCCGACTAATGATGTCCAGAAAGTCCGTATCGTAACAGACGACCGACGCCAGGCGTCCATACGGGGTAGCCACAACAGGAATCTGGCCATTGCCTGGCACCAGGCGTAAATTC
>DAOTTD010000381.1:0-4686 GCA_034438015.1 Ktedonobacteraceae bacterium
TATCCCTATCGCCTCTTGACAATGTCAGATCGGTGTCGCCGCTCGTCATCCACTTGAAGACCAGTGAAACATCGTCCTGCGGCCCGGCGACAAAACCATCCAGTGACATGGAGAACCCTGTCGAGACGTTTGCCATATTCCTGCTCCTTTTGTCTGAGTGTTCGGATGTGTGTGTGAACGCCTTTATGATACCTCAAGCACCGGGCGATTGTCTTGTACAAAACGGCAAGCTACTCAGGCTTGTGCATACACGCAGGCTTCTGCATACTGACGATTTGGGCCGGTGTAAATCCAATCCAGTGCTTGAGCGATCTGGTCAGGTGAGGCTGATCGAAATAGCCAGCCATGTCCACGGTATCGAGGATCGAAACGCCTTGCTGCAAGAGTGCCGCCGCCTGCCTGGCGCGTTCAGCTTGACGAATATGGCTTTGCGTCAAGCCCGTGGCGCGCCTGAAACGATGCCACATGGTGCGCGATGGCACGTCTTGCAGTTGATCCCGGAGCGCGGCAGCAACGTCTGCATCACGTACCAGGACCCCATGACGCACCAGCCGGTCGACAAACGTGTCCGCATTGTCATAGTCAGGAAATTGCCAGGCAGAGCCATCCAGCCAGAAGGATTGACTTGCTGCTTGAGGCAGCATGATCTCTCTATCCAGGAGATTTCTCGCGGGCGGATGGGGCAGAAAGGTCCCTAGTTTCAACTCGATCCAGAGAATCTCAGCGCCTTCTCTCCAGGACACCACGCCAGCCGTCGTCACTGGTCCGACGACCAGTGGTTGGACGAGGCCCGGCTGTCTCACGAAGACCAGGTGCCAACGGCTCTCGGAGGGACGGAGAGTCGACCCATCGCTCTGCGTTCGACCATGCGTAATGGTTTCGACAAAAGGCGAGTCCGACAATCTTTCCTCATACAGAATGCTCATGCCTCTGCTCCTCATGTCTTTGACTTTACGGTACCTGTCACAATGCGCATAACGCTCCCTCATTTTGAGTGAAAGGGCTACCATCCGCCAGCATTGAGAACCTTCGAGAAGGCGAAAGGCGTGCGGTCCCGTTAATGTGAATTTCCGAAACACCAGTGGAATTACGGAAAAGCAGGAGAGCCATGCGCTTTCCAAAATGGACACGAGCGGACACTGGAAGAGCTGGGATTCCTTCCACCTGGTTGGTACAAGACGAGGTTTTTCCGAGGGTTCAGTGTAGTCTCCAGGCGTCCTCGGCCAGAACCAATTTCCAGATGGCAGAGGCAGGAGTGTAGATGAGGAGCAACCTATGACGTACTCAAACAAGCTCTGGACAAAATGAAGGCGTTCCATGGTGAGAACAGGCGGAGATTAGCCGAGCAGATCTTGTTGTTCGACACGTTTTTGCAGCGGACGGATACGATATCCATAGTAGATAAATGCAAAGTACAGGAGTATCTTGATATGTTTGATAGCTTGCTCGACGAAAGTCGCTTTGTCAAAAAGAAAACTGCCGAAGCCAGAGTCGAGGGACGAGTTGAGGGACGAGTCGAGGGCGAGATAGAGGCTCTGAGGCAGGTCGTCATGGAGATTGTGCAGGCTCGCTTCCCGGCGCTTGCCGAACTGGCTCAGCAAGAGGTTATGAAGCTGAGCGAGCCGAAGCGGCTTCATCTCCTGATTATGCAGATCACGCTGGCTCGTGACGAGGCGGCTGCGCGCGAGCTTTTAAGCGTGTGAAATGCAAACGATCATTCGAAATGCTTGACGAGCAGATCTTACCCGAGGACCCCAATCCTGTAGGGGCGCGGTTCACAAGCCCGCCGCGCCCCCCAGGCCGATCCACAGGGCAACGCAGGAAGTGCTCACTCTGGCTTGTAACCCCATGCCGTGAGGAGGAACATGACCCCAGAGAAATCCTCGGAGGAGAGATCTCGTATATAGGCTTCTGCCATCCCATCCAGTTGCTCCTGTGTAGCCACTCCTGTATTTACAAGGAAAGGCTGAATCACGTGGAAGAGGGCTCGCGAATCTTCACGGAACGTCAAATGGGCGTCAGTTCCAAACGAAACATTGATCACATGTGGGGTAAGTCTTCTCTCAACATAGCCAGCATCGCGAATCAGGCTATCGAGCATTGCGGTGATGCCATTAATACGACCAGTGGGCGAGAACGTGTGCCCCATTTTGTGCAATGCTTGAGCGAGATACCAACTGAGGGCATCGTAAGGCAGGCTATTGGTGAACCCCCACTCGCTTTCTGTCAGGCGGATCGCTCCTCCTGGACGGGTGACACGCAGACATTCATGCAGGAACAGCGGCCAATCCTTTCGTTCAAAGAGCGCGAAGGTGCGCCCATTCACCAGATCAAACGATCCATCTGAGTAGGGGAAAGGTTTGGCGATATCGGCCACCTCAAAGCTCACGTTCTGAATATTCTGAGAAAGCGCACGAGCAGTAGCGTAGCGGATCATGGTCTCGCTGATATCGACGCCGACCACCTCCATCTCAGGATACTCCCACGCGGTTGTCAGGCACCATTCTCCCGGTCCACAGGCCAGATCCAGGACCCGTGTATAGCCTTTCTCCTCGATAGTTTCTCGTTCTTGCGCTGTAAATATTCCCCCCATTCCTCTGGTGAGCAATTCTCCTTGAAGAATCAACCTCGCCATTTCAGACGCGTTTTCCGGGTCAACAAAATAAAGATTCTCTGAAGGCTCTTGCATGGTCAATAATCCTTTCCTGATGACTCATGATATGTCCATTCGGAGACAGTTTTCTCGTAGAGTAGAACTAGTCAGATCCATTCTTTGTCCTGGACTTGTCGAACGGATATGGCATGGGCTGATGTAAACCACGCTGGACCAGAAAGTAGAGCAAGCCGAGCGGACCAGCTAAAAAGGTCAAGAGCAAGGGCAAGCGCGTCGACCTCTTCTCGGTCAGGCCAGTACGATAGATCCAGACCCCTACAAAGAGATCAAAGGCCAGATAATGCGCCCAGCCAGCCGGGAGCCCCGCATTGGACTTGAAAAGACGGCGCGGTCCCTGCTCATACGTGCCATAGTTCGGTGGACCCTCTTCCGTGATGGCTTTCAGCAGGAAAGCACCGTAGAAGAGGCCCAACCCGGCAAAGAGGCCCCGGCTCGTCGTCAAGGCTCGGGTTCCGCGCCACCTGGGGGCAACGATCATCGTCAGCCACCAGAGAAGCGGGGTCAGATTCAAGAGTCGATACACCTGAGCCGCGCGCTCATTTGAGAGCGTACCAGAGAGGGAGGTAGCGAGTTCCAGGCTTTTCAAGTTCGTATCAGGCGTCAAGTCAGGCGTAATGATGCCATACTCAGGGCCAGGTGCCTCAGCCTTTTGTGCGAGAGGGTACAAGTGATGAGGGAGAGTCGACTGGCATTTCGAGCAGTGCTCACTTGGGGCTGTCCCTTTTGTCCACACGTGACAGTTCGGGCAGCGCTGGTTGTAGAAAGGTGTTCCACCGCTGTGGATCACGTAAAACTCATCAGTCATCCCTGCATAGGCACGCTTCATCGCTTCCCGGTGGTCAGGACTCTTGAAAAACTCCTGGGCGGCATCACTGTCCTGCCACACACTGTGACTGGTGAACTGACGGCGACCGGGCGCAACCGAAAGAGTGAGTTTCACGGCTCCGGGCGTCTTCTGAAAGACCCCGACCAAAAGAGCGACGATGCGAGCGAAACGCAGGATGGGACGCCAACTGCTCAGGCCGATCGTGACTTGCGACCGGTAGAGATCTGGGCTCTCTGAGGAAACACCTGGATTGCTGCCGGCAGGAGGTGAAGTATCCATTGTGCTCTGACTTCCTTTCTAGAGAGGGGTGGGAGTGTTTTTCTCGATGGATATTGAAACTATTTGCATTTTCATCATCCGTCTTCAGAAGATTATACACTCTGCCATCATGTGAGAGTCAAGGTATCGAGACGACGGACATCCCGTGACGATCACCTGAATGACCAAACGAGCACGCAGCAAACACGCATATGGTCGTTTCGTGGTCGTGGCTCAAGCTGCTCCACAGGCTGGCTCAGGTGGAAATGACCAGACGACCACGCATTTTACACCCCCAGGACTTTTCCGGTCGATAATTCATTTTTTGCATCCTGGCCTCTATCAATTATGCCAGGTCCCTCAACCAACCGCTCAATCGTTCCTCAAGGCCGTCGCGCACCTTCCTGAATGCCTCCAACTTCTCTTCTTCGCTGCCCTGGACCGCTGCGGGATCGGGGAAGCTCCAGTGTATGCGCTCGGCCTTCCCTGGGAAGATGGGGCAGTGTTCCGCCGCGTTGTCGCATACGGTTATGACGACATCGAAGGGCTGATCGAGGAATTCGCTCACATGTTTCGATCTGTGCTGGCTGATGTCGATGCCGCGCTCGTGCATCACCTGGATCGCGAGGGGGTTCACCCGCGACGGGGCCGTGCCTGCGCTCACGACCTCCACGTCCTTTCCGCTCTCGCCTGCCAGCGACCTCAATAAACCCTCCGCCATTTGCGAGCGGGCGGAGTTGCCGGTACAGAGAATAATCACACGGTGTGTCATTGTGTTGCTCCTCTCGTCCATATGTTCTAGGGTAGAACCCCGCTAAGTGGTGAAATGGAGGGGTGGGGAGACTTGAAAAAAGACGCATAAGTGGGCATTCTGTGAATATGCAAATATCAACAGAACCCATGAATGCGTCGCTTCAATTTTGCCCCA
>DAOTTD010000382.1:0-43343 GCA_034438015.1 Ktedonobacteraceae bacterium
GATCACTGGTTCGGCACCAAGCCGCTGACAGAGCGCTTCCCAGGCGTGAGTGTCTACGCGACCGAGGGGACGCTCGAAGTGATGCGGCAGAATGCGTCGGATGGGGTGCCTAACGAGTTCTGGACAACGCGGTTCCCTGACCAGATTCCGGACGCGTCAATCCTGGTTAAGACGGTGCCCGCAGACGGATTCTCCGTCGACGGTGCCAAGATTTTAGTAGTGGAAGTTGGCCATAGTGACGGGGACAACAGCACAGTGCTGCACGTGCCGTCGATCGGTCTCGTCGTCGCAGGTGACGTAGTCTACAACAACGTCCACCAATACCTCGTCGAATCCTCCGGTAGAGGCCTCGATGCCTGGCTTCACGCGCTCGACATCGTCGAAGCATTGAATCCGACCAGGGTCGTTTCGGGTCACAAAGACAAGACTCGCGACGATGACCCGTCGAACATTGCTGCGACTCGGAACTACCTCAACGATGCCAAAGGCCTCCTCGCGGCCAATCCGACGCAATTGCAGTTCTTCGCCCAGATGATGAAGCTGTATCCCGAGCGTCTTAACCCATCGATGCTGTGGATCTCAGCGCAGGCCCTCCTGCGAGACGAGTAGAAGGCGCGATCGCCCAGACATTCATCGACTCTAGCTGTAAATTGTAGAATTCTCAGGCTCTTGACCACTTTAAGGGCTTATAGCTCGCTTGAAGGAGAAAAAACATGCGTGCAGCCGTGTTTCGTGGAGCATTCTATATTCGGGTTGAGCAGATCCCCGATGCAAGCATCCTTGAGCCAACTGACGCCATCATCCGTATCACGCACGCGTGTATTTGCGGCACTGATCTCTGGCCGTATCGGGGACAGGGTCCCTCTACGCCAGGTTGGCAGATAGGGCATGAATGGATGGGCATGGTGGAAGATGTTGGGCCAGAGGTACGAACCATCACACGAGCAGACCGGGTGATCGCGCCCTATGACTTCTGTGATGGCACTTGCGAGTTCTGCCAGAAGGGTCTTGATAGCGCATGTGTGCAAGGAGGAACCTGGGGCTTTGGACACGAGGGAGGTCAGGCAGAAGCGATTCGCGCCCGTTTCGCTGACGCGACGCTGGTCGTCGTTCCTGCGTCTGTCGAAGGGGACGAAGCCCTTCTCAAGGCCATTCTCCTTTTATCCCCAATTCCGTTCCTTGGTGGCAGGTGACAGCTCAGGACTGGTGCTCTGAACCTGGATGTTCCCTGCTGTTCAGGGCAGTTGGGGACCTGCATCCAGTGCAGGGGGCCTGAGCGTTTCGTGGAACTCCGACGCCAGGGTTGGATGTTCTGGATTGCTGGGATGCCACCACCATAGGCGCTGAACCACCTCTTGCTCTTCTGTGTTCCAGTGGAAGCTGATTTCACCAATATTGGCGTACCCAATGATCTGAGAACCAGCTTTCCACTCCTGGAGCCACTGCTGGTGATGGAATATGGCCTCACCCAGCGTATTCTTGCGCTTCTCCAGTTTGCGCTCCAGGAGGTCCGTTCCCCGTATCGCGCGACGGAGCACGTGGTTTCGCACGTGTGATGACTCCTGCTCCAGACCTCTTGCCCTTCTGGCCATCCGCTTTCTGACCTGTTCCACCCTCTTCTCCAGAATCGTGACTCCTTTCAACCCCAGGCGGATTATACGAAGCAACCAGCCTGGAAATGGGCTGTACGCTGGCTTGTTCTCTTTTCCTTCCTGTGCTTGAGCAATGTCGAGCTGATCGCGGAGATAGTGCACCCGATACCTGCGATCAGGCGGAATGGCATTGAAGGCTCCCCTTGGCCATCCTCTTGCAGGGAAGACAATCTCCGTGCGAGACCTCCGTGCATTCATCAGCATTGGCACAGACCACCAGACGAAATAGAGACGCCTCAAAATTATAGGGAGTATCCTTTTGAGGAGATGGCGGTTTGCACCCTCGATATCCCAGGCGAAGAAATCCGCCTGCGATGAGCCCTGCCCTCGCAGCAGGTGAGCCAGTTGGGGATAGATGGTGATAAGCACCGCTATCTCGGGGCCCGACACTTCGTTGAGCAGAGGGCTGGAGGTATAATTGACCATTTTGGCGGTCGTATGCTCCCCCAGGCTCCAATACGCTAAACTGGAACCAAAGGCGTAGTGAACATCCCCCGAGAGGAAGACGACCCGTTTCATTGCGCTCACCGTCTTGAGAAACGGTTGGAAGGTGCCCCAGTCGAGAGCCCAGGACTCCTGATCCAATGCGTAGTTATTCCTGAGGCTCCAATGGCCCCAGAATTGGACCGCTTCGACAAAATTCTGGCCGATGGCCGGCGTCGCAGAGATCATGATGGTGACATCTGCGTCTTCGCGGATCGCCGCTGCCACCTGTGTTTCTAATGCATGAGGTGATAACAAGCCAGGAAAGGCGCTCGGAGAGCGATAGAGGCGCTGTGTGCGCGTATCCATAACAATCACCTGATAGCGCGACCCTGCATATCGGTAGTGCCAGTCGAATGCCTGTTCTGTCTGTGGCAATTCCCCCCTTCCTGCGAAAGTGTCGGGCAGACCAATCCCTATGGAAAGTGTCTTTGCCCGGTCGTCCGCCTCGTCACCACGCCAGGTATCTAATGCAGCCAGGAATGCTTTTCCATTCGGCTGCTCAAATTGATCAGGAGTATTGCCCCATGCCTGGAAGAGCGCGTAGGCCAGCAGTGCGTTACGGAGTATTCGGTGCCCCAGTTCGCTGTGCAAGACCTGTTGGCACCATGCCCCATCGAGATACCAGTCGTCGGTGACATCGTGATCGTCACAGATGGTGTAGAGCGGGATATGCGCCAGGGCGCGCCGGACGTGAGGAAGGGTAGAGCGGAACTGACGCAACCTGCTTACGAGGGCGGCATACGGTTCTTGCTTCTCATGCGGCCCATCACCTCCGTACGCTTTCTGTAGATCCTCGATGGCTGGCAGGTCGCTGGGCCAGAGGATATCCGACCAGGTAAAGAGGTACATCGCGACATATTCTGCCAGTGAGAGCAGATGGTTCTCTGGGGTCGAGGTCGTGAACATCGCTTTGTTGCGCACTACAGGTCCACGCCCGCCCGGTGGGAGCGTGCGGGCTGGGGCATTCACGAGTGGGAGTACCTCTTCCTGGTTACCTGCGAAGAGGAAGGTGCCCGCATCATTGAGCGCGAAGAGGAGTGGTGCGGCGACGTCGTCGGCGTAGATCTGATCTCCTGTCAGGAACAGGTGGTGGGGTCGCTGACCAATCTCGCGCTGGATGGTCGTTTCCAGAAGCGTATCGAGGGCAGCCAGCATATCCTTGCCGGTGCCATGGGGTTTGCGACAGGATCCGTGCATGATGCGCAGAGCGTTCACCTCTTCGGGTGGCACCACAAAGCCTGGCAGAGGGTGGCCCGGATACACCAGACGCTCAAGGGCCTCAGCCGAAGCGGGATGCTCAGTCAGTATTCCAGGGGTGGAGAGCGATGGCATCTGTTCTTCAGAGGCGTGATCTGCCTGGAAGAAGAGGTCATAGTAGTAGAACCCACCCCACGCTAATGGTTGTTCGCCAGCAGTGGGACGAGCCGTGACGGCGACAATATGGATGTGATCACCCAGGCGAACCGTTGGGTGCCTGCCCGCGAACTGCTGAAGCAGTCTCCCCTCTGCATCTTTGCTATAGAGGTGCAAGGTCACGGTCCTGGCCTCCTTCAATGCGAGCCACACGGTGACGGTGCCCGGCTCTACACGCCGAAGAATAGGGCCAGCGAGCACAAGAGGCAGGGTAGAAAATCGCTCGGTTAATGGCACCCAGGTCATAGTACACGTTTCTCCTCTAGATGGATGGTGACGACTCCGCAAGGGCTGAAGCCCTGCTGCTTCTCGAGGCGCGCTTGCGCCGCCTGAAGGCTCCGTCCGAGCCGAAGAATGTTGAGCGACGCATTGTGGTTCTGGTCCAGTACGACCCCGCAATGAATGCCCACGTCCTCGAATGCTGCTTGATCACCGTCCAGGCATCTTTGTGCTCTTGAAGGACGGCATTCTACAGTTTGCAACACCACGAGAGCATCCCTTCCAGTTTCTCAGCCTGTACTTGAATGCTTTCATCCGTTTCCTTTCTTTTTGTATTACGGGTAATATAGTAGGAAAGATGGAATATACAACAAAGCAGGACTGCTGGCTGAATACCGAGCTTCAGCCAGGGCGGGGACATCTCCTGGCTCTGTAGTACCTCTCACGAGTTCATCTCATATTACAATTAAACAGCCAGATCGATCAACCCTATCCACGCCGTCGAGCAGGGCTTCACGCCCTCGAATTCTGACTGCTCCTCAATTCTTCCCATCTCCTGCCCTTTTTGCTCTCCATCCCGCTGTTTTTGCCATCTCTCACGGGCAGGGCGCCCCGTTCTGTACAACTTTCGCTCATCAGATCAGCATTAGCTCTTCAACAATCTCGTTGCGCAATTCGTGGGATTTATGAGTGGATGTCAGTCCTCGCCTCTTGACAAACCGAGGAAAAGCTCGTATATTAGAAACATGAACTTTTCCTCGGTTTTCATCGAGGCAAGATGCGGAGTACGAAACATGGAGGGTGTACTAGCACTCGTTGAATCTGCTGTCCATGACAGACAGACAGACAGGTCTAGGAAGACGAGGAGCACATGACCAAACCAACGACGATGAGACGCTTGCCACAACAAGCGCGGGGAGAGCAGCGGATTGCAGCCATTTTACAGGCGGCGGCCCAGGTGTTCTATGAGGTCGGCTTTGATGCCGCGACGACGGACATGATTGCCCAGCGTGCGCAGACGGCGATTGGCTCGCTTTATGACTTTTTCCCCAACAAGGAGGGGATTGCTCAGCGTTTGTGCGAGCAGTTCTGCGAAGATCTGCGCGTGCTTTTTGAGGGAATCCTGACGGACGAACTGGTCCAGGTGCCGTCGTCGCAGTTCATCGATGACATCCTTGATCCGCTCGTCCAGTACCATCAGACGCACCCAGGCTTCCAGGGGCTCTGGCTCAAGTCTCAAGGTGATCCCCGTCTTTTCGCCATGCATCAGGATCTCACAGAGGCCCTGACCAGGAAAACGGCCTGGATCTTCGCCAGGCGCTACCCGAAGTCGGACGAGGCTTCCGCCCTGCGCTCTAGTCAAATCTGTATCAGAACGGTCCAGGCGCTGCTTCCCCTGGCCGGTGATGGACCAGGTCTGGATAGCCAGATCATTGCCGAGTTGAAAACCATGATCCGAGCTTACCTGCAAGCGGTGTTTGGCGAAGACAAGTGAGGTGTCATGTGAAAAAAGGCGTCACCCCTCTTCTTTGGACTCTGGTTGTGATCGATGTCGTGTTGACACTGGTCAATGCGGTCTTTCCGAACAATATTCCCATACTGATTCTCATTTTGATGCCGTTGGCCTTTGCACTGTTTCATGGGGCACAGCGTTACAAATGGAGTGGCATCATCACCTTTCTCGTCATGTGTCTCGTCGTCAGTAATGTGCTGGAAAACACCAGCATTCTGACAGGCTTTCCCTTTGGTCACTATTATTACACCAGCGGCCTTGGCCCCAAGCTCTTTTTGGTGCCGCTGGTCATCGGCCCTGCCTACTTCGGCACCGGCTATCTCGCCTGGGTGCTCTCGACGGTGCTCATCGGTGATGTTCGCCCAAAGGCCAGCGCATTCATGACGTTTGCGGTGCCGTTTATGGCTTCCTTCATGATGGTGGCCTGGGATCTGGGCATGGATCCGACCAGCTCAACGATCCGGCATCTCTGGATCTGGGAGCAAGGCGGTGGCTACTTTGGCGTGCCGCTTACGAACTACCTGGGGTGGTTCTTCACGGTGTATGTCTTCTTCCAATTCTTTGCCCTCTACTTGCGTTTGCGCAAGGCGAGCCGTGATGGGGAGGAGCCGACGTTGCCCGGGTCCTACTATGCTCAGGCCATCGTGATGTATGCAGTGATCGGGCTGGTAATTGTGGTGAACTATCTGGTGGGGGGCACGAATAGGGCGATCACGGATGCGGTCGGCATCATCTGGCAGACGAGGAGCATCGCTGAGGCAGAGGCTACGGTCAGCATCTACACCATGCTCTTCGCGGCAGCGTTATCCGCCGTGAAAGTGCTGCAAGGATCAGCCGCGGTTGCCAGCACGCCAGTTGAGGCAGATACAGGCGAAACAGCGTTTGAGTCACCGAAAAGAAGAGTATGAAGAAGAAAACAGGAAAAAGATGAAGATCATTACACTTGAAGAGCACTTCCAGCTTGCTGAGATCAAGGAGGCGGTGTCAAAAATGCTCCCGAGTTTCTCCGGAACAGTGGTCCGGGACCTGCGTTGGCAAAGATTTGTTCAAAACTCCCAATCAGCATCGTAGCTCCCCCTATGATCCCGATCCAGTGGAACCACGCTTTCCTGCGAGACGAGCGCAGGAGCATTGTCGCCAGGAATATGCTCCAGATGCCTGTGAAAATGTTGTAGAAGAATTCACCGATAGTTATTCCCAGAAAGTAGCTTGTGCCTTTATAGGCAACATCGAGAGCCACGCGTGTGGTTGCACCTGTCTGTAGATTGGTGTAGATTTGCGCGAGATACGGCAAGACAATTAGCCAGCGCGAGGAAGCAACCGCCAGTACTACACCCGCCAGGACCATACAGATGAGGACCATCAGCCGCAACGGCGTTTGCAGGCGAGCATAGTGCTCATTTCAAAAGAATTCGCACGTGACGTTTTTAAATGAAGCATCCTATCAGGAAAACTAGACGACCATTTTTCCTGAAGATGCGGTTCAGAATTTCTCGTTAGTACCGTGGGCGAATGGTCTGGTCTTCTGGGAGCGGAATCTCCACGTTCATCAGTGGGATAAATTGTTGTCCTCCGTGGAGGTCTGCATCCCCAAACTCGCCTTGAGGCAGAGGACGGGGGAAGGAGAACTTGAAGGCGAACGCGTTCTCGCACTCAAAGAAGCGCACTGCCTGTACCGGACACGCGTAGAGCGCGGCAAACATCTGTGTATTCAGGCAACGTGATGCTTTGACAAGCTGGTAGTGCTCCTCGTCAGCAAACATAATGTCAAAGGTCAGGAAGAACGGTCCAGCGTTCTTGCTGCGGATCAGGGTTGCCAAATCTGCAAGTTTCATCTCGATACTCCCTGGTTCACGTCTATCAGCACAGTTCGTCCGATCTCGACGAATTTCGTGCGAAACAGCTCCAGCGGAGACTGGGGGATGACCACATGATGTAGATTAAAACGGTAGACAGGTCCGCGCTCAATATGCGCTGGATTATGCAGACAGGCGAAGGTGGTGGTCGCGCCGCGCCATTCTGCGATGGGATAGTGCAGGAGCGGCTGGCGGCTGAGTTGGGCAATGATGGTGGCAAGTTGCTGGGTCGCGGCGGTGGCCTCCAGGACAATCCCTACCTCTTTGGGAATCACCTCGCGTTCAGGTTCCAAAGCACCCATCACGCCGTCACGTCCATAAACGTGGAACACGAGATGATAGTCCTCTTTGGTCACCTGACTCCCCAGCACTCTTGCAATGGTCTCCTCGATGTAGGTACGCACATTTGCCAGCCAACTGTCGAGTTGCCGGAGCAGGAACGGATCGCGTATCCCACCAATGATGATCGTCTGATACCCCAGCAGTTCCGCGCCTTCCAGCTTGACCGTGTAGGAGTCTGCTGGCTGGAAATGACTGTTGGCCACGCGAACCGTGATCGGATCGATGGCCTCGTAGGTCGCCTCGGTAATGTCGACGGTGCCAGAGCTTTCGGTGAAATGAAACGGGTCCACATTTTCATACAGGCTGTGCGCGGCAACGCTCTGTGGTGTGCAACGCAACCCCTGTCCAAAGGGCTTGACAAGAAAGTGGTCATGGCGCAGACGCACGAACATGATCCCCTTCCCGGCGGTCTCACAGGCCATCGTGCCGCATTCGACCACCTTGCCCGCGTGCCAGGCTAGTCCTTCCGGGAAACCGTGCAGGATGGGCAACGCGGCATACAGCGCTGAATCGCTACAGCGACCAGCAAGAATAAAATCAACGCCCTCCGCAAGTGCTTTCTGTAAAGGTTCGGCACCCATCATTCCCACCATGTGCGCGCTCCCTTTGATCGTGTCTTCATCCAGGTAAGGTGCGGCGTCGAGCGGCTTGATACGTTGCTGTCGGAACAGTTCAATCAGCGTGTCTTTAACCTGTTCCGCGTAAATCACCGCGGTACGCACTTTCACCCCTGCTTCCCTCACAATCTCGTTGACGATGTCGAGCGTCCAGTCCACCTGTGCATCTGCCCCGGCTGTCCCGGCGGAGCCAATCAACACGGGAATGTCCGCGCGCCGGCCCGCATCCAGAAAGGTGGCAAGGTCGCGCTTGACAGCCTCACGGGCAAACGCGGGCTGTCCGGAACCGAGCGAGAACGGGCCTGCATCCGTGGTGCCCGCGTCACACGCAATAAAGTGAGGATCTTCCTTGAGAGCTTCTGCCAGCGAGTCTTTGTCACCACCTGCCCCAACTAGCGTGCCCGCGATATAAGCCCAGCGTTAAGGAAGAGACTTCAGAGCCGCAAACTGGATAAGTGCGGCACAGTTTTTTAGTGACAGATACTGCCGAAGTCCTCGATGGCGAAGGCCCGCATGGTCGGCGGGGACGAAGATGGCCACGTGTCTGTGTGGGACGCCAGGGGTGGCACGCAGCTGCTGCGGCTGGCGGGACATCACGGGGCCGTCACGAGCGTGGCCTGGAGCCCCGATGGCTCCCGGCTGGGCTCTGGTGGCGGCAGCAGGGACGCTGGGGAGCTGGTGGTGTGGGATGCCCACAGCGGGGAGCGCCACCCTGCCTGGGAGGCAGGGAGTAGCGCCCTGGCGGGGCATCCGGGGGTGGTCTCTGCGCTGACCTGGGCTCCTAGTGGAGAGCTGGTGCTCAGTGGAGGCAGTGATGGCAGGCTGCGCTGGTGGAAGGTGCAGAGTGGGGAGTGCGTGCGGGTGCGAGAAGCGCATCAGGGGACGGTGCAGGCGCTCAAGGTGAGCCCCGATGGCAGCAGGCTAGCCAGTTGCGGGGATGACGGGGCCATTCTGCTCTGGGATCTGCACAGTGGCGAGCATCTCCAAACGCTGCGGCGGGATCGACCCTACGAGCGACTCAATATCACGGGCATCCGGAGCTTGACCGAGGCGCAGAAGGCCACGTTGCGTGCGTTGGGGGCAGTGGAGGACGAGGCTTCGCACAGCCCCTCGCATGCTCCCCAGCTCTGACCACCGCAGCTTCATAGCTCGTAGTGCGCCATCCGCGTCGCCGTGCAAAGCGGACACGCTCATCGATGGCGGCAAGGACCCCCTGTTTCCGTAGATGCTCGACAAGAAGCACGACTTCCCCCAGCCAACAGGGGGGTGAGGGGACAGACTCGCGATCCGATCTGGATGACCACCGAAGAATCAGCGATACTGGTCATGTCTACCTCCTTATTGGGAAAGATTTGTATCCTTCCTTCATAAGCAGGCACATTTTATACCCGCTTGCTACAAGCTATATCTCGTTGCGCAATTCGTGGGCTGGGGAGCCAGTCGCACGACGAGGTGGGCTCCTGCCCGTAAGACAAAGGCGAGTTCTTTGCGACGAGCTGCGTGCCGCGATCAGCGACCACAATATCGCCAGGCCGCCAGTCAAAGAGCCTGAAGCCTTCGGCGGTGTGCCGATCACTGACCTTGACCTCCACCAGCTGACCGGCCACCAGGTCATAGGCCAGATGCAGCCGCCAGTCATCGCCGCTGCCTCCTGGCTCTCGGATGCGCGTCGCATCCACCTCGATGATGCGGCTGGCCGTGGCCGCCAGTTGCCCCCACGCCGGGGCCAGCCGTTGGGTCAGCAGCCACAGCCGCCAGTCGCGAGCGGCTCGCAAGCGCTTCTGCCAGGCCACGTGAGACCGATTGGCCAGCCCGATGAGCACGGCCCAGGCTCCCAGATGCCGCAAGGACGAGGCACACAAGACGTAGGCCAGCAGCCCACGCAGCCAGTCGCCCACGCACCTGAGGCCTCGGGGCGCACAAAGGCTCCCAGCTTGCGGGCTTGTTGCTCAGAGTCCTCGGGCAACTGGCTGAGCACTTCCTGCTCCCAGCCGCCCTCGATGAGGGTCTGCAGTTGCGAAGGCAGCGGCGGCAAGGTATCATACACACAGTGGGACATCGGTTCCTCCTGTCCAGTAAGATGCTTTCGCTTTTTTCTTACTGTACCAGAGGAACCATCCCTTTGTCTTCTTTTCTGTTGTTCAGGTGCTAAGTTAACGCCTATGGAGGCAAGCCCCATCCCTACCAAGTGTATTAGCTCGTCCACACGCCCTGTGGATCGCACTGGCGAATGAGGCGCAGTTCATTGTCGCTCGGCGGCTTTGTCTCGGCGCAATCAGATGCCAGGCGCAACGGCCAGCCCGTCTGCTCCTGTACCTGCTCTATGCTCGTGCCTGGATGGTAGGATTGGAGCAGGGCCTCGCCCGTCTGAGAATCGAAGGTGAAGACCGCCAGCGTTGTGATCAGCGCGGCGGGACCTCCGCGTGGGAGTCCGACGCGCGCGCGCCAGGCTGTGCCGGCGGGTCCTTGCTCGTCTGGGTAGCCGTAGCCGGGGCTGGTGATGAAATCGACGCGTTCGCGCATGCGACGCCGGTCGTGGGGCATAATGATAGCAAGGCGTTGTGCCAGGGACGCGATATCTGCTCCGCCACCGCTGCCGGGTAAGCGAACCGTGGGACGCTGCCAATCACCAATGGCGGAGGTATTCAAATTACCATAACGGTCGATCTCTGCGCCACCTATAAAGCCCAATTGTACCTCTCCTGCTGCCATTAGTCCCAGCAAGGTAACGGTGTGCGTTGCCCAGAGTGCGCCCGTGACGTTGGGCAGGTCGCCCATCGTGTAGAGCAGTTCCGCCGCCGGTGTAGCGCGGGCGAGGCCGTTCTCGAAGAGGCCGATGCAGTTGGGTGCGTGCGTCAGTTTCGCGAGGGCGAAGGCGAGCAGGGGCAGGCGCATCCCCACGAAGACCTTCTCGCCATCGCGTATCTGCCGGGCCGCGCAGACGACCATCAGTTCTCTGGGTGTATAGTTCATTGCTCGTCTCCTTTAGTAACCGTGACTCTTCCGAGCGATGCGGGAGGCTCCTGCTTCAACACTTCTATTCTATCATGCACATTGGCCGATAGGCTCTTACGGGACGGGTGATAATGATTTTGTTATGCTCATGGATAACATCTGGCTTAGCTGTGGGTTGCATTTTTCAACAAGATAGTTTAGAATATTCATTAAAGCGAATATTCGAATTATGTAAAGCACAAACATGGAACGAGAACTAGAATTACAATTGTACCGACTGCAGGCGGAGCTATGTCAGGTTCTTGCCGATCCGACCAGGTTGGAAATCCTGGCGCTCCTGGGCACAGGCCCGAAGGTAGTGAAGGACCTGGTAGAGGCAACTGGACAAAGACAGGCAAAAATCAGTCAGCACCTTGCAGTGCTGCGGCAACGTGGTATCGTGCAAACGGAACGTGCAGGCACCGAAATACGCTATTCATTGATGGACGCGCGTATTCTGGAGGCATGCCATATCACACGCGCTGTTTTATTGCAGCAACTTACGCAGCAGGGGGCACTGGCGACACAACTCCGTGAAGTACAGACAGGCTCATAAGTCCTTTTTTGCGGGTACTTTCAATCAACATGAGTCATCCTGGTAATTGATGCTGCTGGCGACCCCTTCTCTCGGACTCCTCGCCGCTCTGCGGCTCGCCTTTGTGGGGTTTGATGTGCTGGCTGGCAAGCGGCCCAGGGCCGCTTGCCAGCCAGCACATCAAACGGCTTGCGAAGCGCCGCAGGCGGCGAGGAGTCCGAACAGGGGTTCTGAACAGTTACGTTCTCCCGAATGGTTCGAACTGCTGTTTGAACCATTCGGGAGGACTCATGACCTGAACAGGTACCGGGATCACTCATGTGTTGTCTCTGTTAGACAAAACCCTGTGGGACAATGTGCCAGTATGCACGGTTAAAAAGCTGCTTCTCCATATGATAGTACATACCGGGTCTTGGGGGATGCGGCTCGTGTTCGTAGTTGAAGACCAGTTGCGTAGCCCTGCTCTGCCCGGTCTCCAAGAAACACATCACTTCTCCATCATATGTAGCGTGCTCGCCCTCTGGCTTCTCGCCACGTACCTGGGCTATCAGGCGATGTGCGACAACCTTTGCCTCGAAATGTGCAGCAGATCCGCTCTTAGATATCGGCAGATCGGTAGCATCACCGATGGCATAGATATGTTCGTGACCTTTGACCTCCAACGTGTTGCGATCAGTAGGAAGCCATCCCTGCTCATCGCCCAGGCCGGATGTCTCGATCATCTCGGCTCCCCGGTGTGGGGGCACGAGGACCAGGAGATCATACGATACCTCTTCGCCTTCCATAGAAGAGAGGATCTTATGCTCGAGATCGATAGCCTCCGCGTTAAAGAAGACGGTGTACTTAATATCGCGTTCCTCCAGCATAGGCGTCACAAACTCAGCTACACTCTCTATAGTAAAGACCCTTGACAGCGGATAGAGATACTCAATCTCTGTACGTTGCCGCAATCCGCGTTTGCGCAACCAATCCTCAAGTAAGAAGGTAAACTCTAGCGGAGCTGGCGGACAGCGATAGGGAATCCCACCGACAGCGATCACGATACGCCCCCCTTCGAATTGATGCAGGGCTTCTCGTAGTTGCAGCGCTCCACTCGTGCTATAGAAGTGGTGCCAGTTGCCGTTGTGCTCATCCAGTCCCGCCAGGTCTGCTGGTGCCAGTCGGGCGCCGGTCGCAAGAACCAGGTAGTCATACGCATAGGTCGCTTCAATAGCGCCACCGGTGCCAATGATGCCGTTTTGCCCCTCGCTCTGTTGCACCTGCAGTTCGCGTTTTGCTGTATCAATAGTACGTACATACCCCTTCACAAAGTGGACATGTCTGTTGAGCAAATCACGCTCGCTGCGCTGTAACTGATCACTGTCTGCACCTATATGATTGAAAGGCATATACAACCAGGTAGGCATATACACATGCTTATCAGAGCTTGCAATGAGTGTGATCTCAGCTTCGTGCGGATGCAATGTCCGCGCCAGCAGGTTGGCGACGATGGTGCCACCCACACCTCCGCCGACAATTATAATACGCTGTGGCATATCCCAAACCCTCCCTGTTAATGCAGCTTGCGCACAATAAAGCGCGTGTAACCCTGCTCCGTAACGATGTCGACCATCTCGTGCCTGGCCTTACGTACCCAGGCAGGAATATCTCGTAACGAGCCAGGATCGCTGGAAAGAACGGCAAGCACACCCTGGACAGGCAGCACCTTTATTCCACGAATGAGCTCCATGAGAGGCCCGGGACAAAAACTGCCGCGCGCGTCAATCTCTTTATTAACCGTCACATTAGAAAGCTCTGACATATGTTACATCCTTTCGAACAGAAGAGTATACTTCTTCTACCTGTAATGTGTTAGATAAACAGCGTTACACTACCCTCGCTGGCGCGCTCGACAAACGTCGCCACTCCGGTAACATCATCGACGATGGGCTCTAGATCTTCGAGCTTCATGTCAAACAGTTCCATCGTCATACTGCAAGCGTAGATCTTTACATCGCCAATCTCCCTTGCTCCCTTGAAGTTCTCCATCCACGATGGAACCTTCTTTTTCATCATCTGTGCCATCATGACCGAAGCGTAGTCCTCGAAATCCTTGCTGACCCGCGTATTGGTCTCGTAATTTCCCTTTCGAAAAGCCTCCAGACCCCAGGTTGTAAGGAAAACTTCGACTTCCATACCCATAGCTGCCGCGCCCGTGGCAAGGATCGACGCTGCCAAAAGCTTATCGACGGTACCCGAAAAGACAATCAATGACATCCTGTTTTGCATAGTTCCTGACTCCTTTGTATCTCACAGTTACTTTGTTGTAGCGAAAACGGTGGTACAGCAAATACCTACACAGTCGCTGTTGCGGTACTGGTTGTCTCCTCCGCTTCAACAATGCGGAAAGTATGTGTTAGGTGGGCAACCTTTCCGAGCATAGCGCCTGCTCCACAGTAGCGCTCCTCAGAAAGCTGAATCGCACGCGCTACGGCCCCTGCTGGAATATCGTGACCGGTGACAACATACTCAACGGTAATCTCTGTAAACACCATTGGATGCTCTTCCGCTCGTATCCCCTCAACGTGCACCTCGTAACCCGTGACCTGTAGCCGCCTCTTGCGCAGAATCGAGATCACATCCATCCCTGTACAACCAGCCAGGCCGATTAATAGCAGCTCCATAGGAATGAAACCCGCGTTCTGGCCCCCACTATGTTCGGCTGCATCAAGTGTCAGGTGATGGCCGGACCCGCTCTCTGCGTTGAAGCGCATACCAGTTTCAAGTCTTGCCAATGCGGTCATTTTCTCCGCCATTATTTTCTCCTTTCATTCGAATATTCGATTTTACGAATGTTTATGATACTATGAAATATAAGACGCTTGCGTCTCTGAGCTATCACGGTGGGCGGTTACATCGTCACAGGAGGGTCACATTTCTATAAACTTGGTAACTCTTCAGGATTCATCAGCGCCAGAAGCGCTTCTGGCGCTGAGGGTTCAGAGGGGGGCCTGAAGAGGTACAAATTTTTTGCCTGGTCAGTGAACAAAGTGTGGCTTAATACCCATAGTCGACGGATGCAGCGTAGCGGTGCTCTTTCACGCGCAGTTCGTACAGGCGGTGCTTCCCCAGCTTCTCAATATATTGCGCGCGCGTCGGTACCTGCAAGACCCATGCATCGAGCCAGCTCTGGAGGCCCTCGACGCTGCGTGTGCGCGTGTGATAGTCGGCGAAAAACTGGTGATCGCGGTTGTAGTAGCCCTGCACCATGGAGGGGTGCGCGCCCCAGGGTTCGTGTACGACCGCCTGCACCTTGAAGGCCGGCCCCAGGACGCGGTTGGGGTCGCTGATAATGACCTCGTGCGGTACGATCTCTTCCGCGACGAGGATCACGCTGCGCGCCGCCAGTAGCGCCTCCTCGGTGATGCCGAAGCCGCCCCACATATGCGCGTTACCCTCCTCATCGCAGCGCTGCACATGCACGATCGTCACATCGGGACGCAACGCTGGCACCAGCAGCAGCGGCGTGCCATCCAGCGGCGACTGCTCGCGGCGGAACGTCGGGTTCTGGCGCGGGATATCGCTGCCCAGGAGAGAGCGCGTAGGAATATAAGGCGCTCCTATGCTGGCGGCCAGCAGCGCGAGGCCAATGCTGAAATTGCTGTGGTCCTCGACCGTAATGGAGCGGGGAATGCCCTTCTCCGTGGCGCGTCGATAGCAATGGCCCAGGCCTTCGCTGACGTTTCCGACCCAGGCCGCCTGGATTTTCGCGACGCAGCCCGCGCCGATGAGCTGATCGAAGAGCATATCGGAGATGGGGCCGATCAAGGTGAGGTCGCGCTTCTTCTGGCGTATCATCTCAAAGCCCGCCGCGTAGGGTATGAGCGGCTCCAGTGCCAGGCCCAGCGCGACGGACGCACCATCGGGCACGTAGCGCGCGATCGCCTCTGTCATCGTTGTAAGTTTGCTCATGCAGGTGAATACTCCACAATAATATTCGCATAATCATCAGATACAAAGATATTACCACGCTGATCGATCTCGAGTCCCTGTGGCTCAATGTATCCCCTGCTTGCCAGCGTTGTGCGCGCACCGGTCGTAGGATTATAGCGGATCAGCGCGTGGATCTGCGGGTCCAGGTCGGTAACAAGAATATTGCCGTTAGCGTCGATGACCACATCATCAAGCATGCCGAAGCCACCGATGCGTGTCAGTTTCCCAATTGTTGAGAGGCGCCAGAGCGCGCCGCCGCATTCGTCGGCGACATAAATATTGCCTGCCGTGTCCACCGCTGCGCCCACGGGACGCACCATACCGGAGGCAAGCAGGGTGAGCGTCTTGCCATCCAGGCTCATACTGTACACGGTGCCAATGGGGCTGTCCGGCACGATAATGGTGTTTGTTTTGGGATCGAAAGCGATTCCATCGACGCCATCTTTGCAGCTCGCCGTGCTCGGTGTGCCCGGCAACTGGCGTAGTACGCGGGGAGACGACGCGCCCGGTGCCAGGGAGAGAATGCGATTGGGTCCCTGTTCCGCGATGATCATTGTTCCGTCCGCCAGCACAACGAGTCCCTCCGGTGCCGAGACGCCGCTTAACAGCACCGTGACGGAGCCGTTTGCATTCAACCGGCTGACCGTTCCATTATGGGCGTCGCTGAAGAGCAAGCGTCCGTTCTTATCAAATGCCAGGTCGTCCGGTCTGTCCACACCCTGCAAGAGGGTGCGCGCGGTGTAGCGTTCGGGAGTAGCGGCGTGTGTTGGCGTTGGGGGAACCACCGTGGGTGTCGGAATACTTTTTGTCGGCGATGGCGCCTGGACGGTTGGCGTTGGCTTCGTGGCCTGTGGGGCCGGTGACGTATTACAGGCGGCCAGGAGAGCGGTGCATAGAATGAGAGCCAGTATGATGGATGAGATGCGTGTGGACGAGGTACGAAATAGAAGAGCGATGCTGGAATAGTGCGCGAACATAGCGAATCTCCCTCACAATCAGGTGCTGGCAATTGGTAATTGTCCGCTCCCGAGTGCTACCAATTTACAACGGATACTAAATAACGCTGGCGCGTGGGAGGAACGAGAGATGCACTCGTGCGCAAGCTCCGACTGTTCCCACACGCCGCTTGACTTAATATTAACGTGTATCGGTCCTGATCATTGCAAGCTATACGACAGCCTCTTCCTCCAGGAGGTTGTGCATGTGATTGAGGGGTGAGCCGCTGGCCTTCTTGCGCACCATAAGCATCTCAGCCGCGATGCTCAGCGCGATCTCATCGGGAGTTTCCGCGCCCAGGTCCAGGCCGATGGGAGCGTGTACCTCTGTCAGGCGTTCGCGTGAAATCCCATCTTTCAGCAGTTCTTTGAAGATGCGCCTGACCTTGCTCGGACTGCCGATCATGCCGATATAGGACGCGCGACTCCCCAGTGCCGCCTGCAATGCGTTCTTATCGAGGTGATGCCCACGCGTAACAATCACGATCCAGCTCGACTCATCTGGTTCCAACTCCTGGATCGTCTGGGGGATATCGCCGAAGGCAAGCTGTACATTATTGCTGAACGCCTGTGGATCGGCCAGGTCGCGCCGATCATCGACGACCACGATGCGGAAATCCAGGCGTTCGGCCAGCCTGGACAGCGCCTGTGCCACATAGCCCGCTCCGGCGATAATCAGCCTGGGTTCGGGCCGTAGCACCTCAAAGAACACCTCCAGTGTCGCGCCGCAGCTCCCGACCGCCTCACCCTGATCGGCGTCCATATGAATATGCGTCATATACGAGCGGCTCTCACGTATTGCCCGTTGTGCCTCTTCCGCCACTCTGCCGTCCGTCGTCGGGCCGGCGAAGCCGCTTGTGTGCGTCCCATCGGCCCGCACCAGCATCTTGCTGCCCACGCCGCACGGAGCCGCCCCGACCGTCTTAACAACCGTTGCCACCGCGACGCGCTCGCCGCGCCGCAGGGCCGCCTCAATCTCCTGATAGATCGTTGTGGTGCTCATCGGCATCCCTCTCATGGTGTCCATTACTCATACATTGAGTAGTGTGGATATGATATTTATTATAACCTATAGTGGGTAAGGGATATTCCTGTGGAGACCCTTTAGTGGGCGAAAAGAACTCAATTATTCTGCCACAGAAAATGGGACTCTCCCTTCCAACTACACACCCAACACTTTGAAAGCCAGATGGCGACCTTTTTTCTGCCCAAAAGCCAGGGCAAACCAGAGAGCAGCAACAGAATCAAGTAACCCCATTTGCTCACTCCCACCGAGGTATACCGGACGCAAGCCGACATCTGAGATCAGTTGCTCGACGGTCGTCCGCGCATCCCCATCAGGTCCACAATAGAAAAGGTCGGCCTGGATACCATCGAAGGTGGGTTCAGCGAAGTTTTCCCACCCCAACGAATTAAAGGCCCGATAGACTTGTGCCTGCGGGGCATACTGCTGGAAAGGGGCTAGATTATGCATCGAGTCTTCGCCCATCCGATTTGCCGCGTCGATAATGATGTGACCATTCAGCTCGGCGGCATATTGCTGAGCGATTGCTTCGACGACTCCTCCTGGAAGCGCGATCAGCACCACATCGAGTTTTCCTCGCAGCGCATCTCCAGGCGTGCCAATTGCTGCCTGATCACCAGGTTCAGCACGTAGAGCCTGGGCATGCTTTCCAGCGGGATCACGAACGCCGAAACGCACCTCGTGTCCCGCATCTCTCCACTTTTTGCCTAGAGTGCCGCCAATATTGCCTGCACCAAGTACGGCAATGGTCAATGGTTTTCCTGCCATCGTGTCTCCTCTCAAACAATGACTGAGTAAGACGAAAAGAGGCTTGCTTTTAGTCTCTCTATTTCGCCCACTTCTTCCTAGAAAACGTTTGAATCCAAACTTTTATTCCAAAATTCTATGTGATAGTATACAGTATGAAAAATACGCATGTCTAGCAGTGACCATCATTTAGGAGGACTATGCAGGAGCCGGAATCACTCCAACAATCGATGCATCCCGATGTAACGCAGAACTTCCACGTTCATAGCAGTGAGGAGCACTTTGCTCAGCATTCCTCAACGTGTCACTTAAAGGATCATGTCGATTGGGTTATCGAGGGATGGGAAAAGGAGCGACCCGATCTTGATGTCGCGCCGATTGCCGTGATCAATCGCCTGGAACGGCTCCAGAGCTATCTACGTGCCGAGGTTGCCGCGGTCTTCGAGCGCTTTGGCTTGACCGGTCCATCGTTCGCTGTGATCGCCACCTTGCGTCGTGCAGGCAAACCTTATCAACTTTCGCAGCGTGCACTGATGGAAGCGTTGCAACTAACGGGGGGTACGGTCAGCGTGCGCATTGACCGGCTCGAACGTGATAGCATCGTTGAACGTGTACCCGACCCACACGATCAACGTGGTGTCCTGGTGCGCTTGACAGAGGTAGGCGAGCGGCTCTTCGATCAGGTTGCACCTCTGCATCTTGCCAATGAAGACCGCCTGCTCTCGGCATTAAACACGCAACAGCGTGAACAACTGGCCGCGCTGCTACGCATCCTGCTGCTCAGCTTTGATCCTGTTGCCCCGGAGGACCCACACCATCCCGCGCGCTGGATTGGTGCATCGCTGGCACCCGCCCATAGCGCCAGGAAGATTCGCCGTTCCTCCGGTCTGCCTGACATTGTTGGTCTGCTGGTGCAGAGCGTTGCTGTACCAGGTCCCGCCGCTTCGGCAGGCTTACAGGAAGGTGATCTGATCGTCGCTGCGAATGGGATAGAGACCAGATCTATCGAGAGTTTGTGCGAGCAATTGTGGGCTGCTCGCGGAGAGGCACTTACACTGGAGGTGCTCCGTGGTTCAGAGCGTAGAAGTGTCTCGCTGATGCACGAGCGATAACATGAACTGGTGATCCCCCTTGAACATCGATCTCGGTACTCGACGAGAATACCACTCTATGGTATCATCGTCGTGTCCACGAAACATGTAGAAAGGGCCAGACCAACCCGTGTATCTTAAACGCCTGGAGATGTTGGGCTTCAAGAGCTTTGCCGCCCGCACCCTACTCGAATTCAGCCCTGGTATAACGGCGGTGGTGGGACCGAATGGGGCGGGAAAATCAAACGTTGCCGACGCGATGCGCTGGGTGCTGGGCGAGCAGAGCATGCGCCAGTTGCGTGGCAAGCGCAGCGACGATATTATCTTCGCCGGCGCGCACGGCAAGGCGGCGCTGGGCATGGCTGAAGTCTCGCTCACGCTGGACAACAGCACGGGCTGGGTCCCCTCCGAGTATAGCGAGATCACGGTGACGCGGCGCAGCTATCGCTCAGGCGAAAACGAGTATCTCATCAACAAGCAGAAGGTGCGCCTCAAAGATGTCCTCCTCCTCCTGGCGCAGGCGCGCATCGGGCACGATTCCTATACCGTCGTCGGGCAGGGCCTGATCGACGCTGCCCTGAGCCTGCGCGCTGAAGAGCGGCGCGGCCTGTTCGAGGATGCGGCAGGCATCCGACCGTTCCAGGTGCAGCGCGCCGATGCCGAGAATCGCCTCAAGCAGACCGAACAGAACCTCGAACGCCTGCGCGACATTGTGAGCGAGATCGAGCCGCGCCTGGCTCCCCTGACGGAGCAGGCTCGTCGCGCCGTTGAGTATGGACAGTTGAGCGATGAGCTGCAAGAGGCCCTGCTCTCCTGGTACGGCCTGCAATGGCGACGCCTGTACAGCACGAGCGAGCGCGCTAACCAGAGCGAGCAGGAACAGGCGCGCAAGGTGCAACAGCTCGAACTGGTCATTGCGGGTCAGGATGAGCAGGTGAACAAGCTGCGCGCGACGCGTCAACAGACGCAGGCAAAGATCGGCGAGGCGCGGCGAACATGGAGCGAAGCTGGCGAGGCTGTGCAGCGCATCGAGCGCGACCTGGCCGTCAGCGAGGAGCGCGTGACTGGCCTGGAACGGCAGCGCGCTGATATCCAGCAGGAGGAACGCCGCCTGCGCGAACGCCTGATTGCCGCCCAGAAGCAGTGCATCGACCTTGAGGAGCAGTGTGACCTGGCAGATGAGGCGATCGATACTGACTCAGCAAAACTGGCGACGCAGGAGGCGCAGGTTGCGAAGGCGCAGAAAGAATACGAGATGGACGAGCGGCGCCTGCGGGGCGCGCAGGGCGACCTGATCCAGGTCCAGGCCCGTTTAGGCTCAAGCCAGACCGAACTTGGTCGCCTACAGAAGCAGCTCGGCGAGCGCAACCGGACGCTGGCGGCGCGGCGTGATACCATCGGCCACGCCCAGCAGTCGCTGCGAGCGGTGGGGACGCGCCTGGTGGAGGAGCGCGCGCGCCTGAACACGCTGCGCAACGAAGAACAGCAAGTAGTGCAACAGAGGCAGACCATCGCGCGTGCCATCGCCGACGCACAGCAGGAAATGGAGCGCCTCAAATCCACCCTCGCCGAGTCCGAACGGCAGCGGCGCACGATCTCCGATCGCCTGAACATGCTCAAGAACTGGCGGCAGAGCCTGAGCGGCTATAGCGACGGCGTGCGCTCTTTGTTGCGCGCGGGAAATAAGCTCTCTGGCCTGATTGGTCCCGTGCCGCAACTAGGCGTCGTGCCTGCCGGTATGGAGATGGCGCTGGAGGCCGCGCTTGGTCCCTATGTCCAGGCCGTAGTGGTTCAGAGTCTCGACGATGCCCAGCAGTGTCTTGACTATCTTCAGAATACAAAGGCCGGCAGGGCGATGGTCGTATGGCTGGCACGCGATGACGATGGCGAGGTGAGCAGCATTCAGGCGCAGGTCGAGGAGGCGGTCATCCAGCGTTTTGTTGTGGAGACGCCGGCGCTACAGGAGCGCGTCTCTGGTTTCGCCTGGCGCGTTATCCAGTGTGAGCAGCGTTACCGGGCGCTCTTCCGCAGGATTCTGCGCGGCATTATCATAGTGCGCGATCAGGCGGCGGCGCGTGAACTGCTCTCCTGGGCTCTGCAACTGAGCCTCTCCTCAGAGAACGACCTGCCGTTCCAATCGGTCGTAACGTTGAAGGGCGAGGTGCTGCACGTCGATGGCTGGCTCACCGGTGGCAGCGGCAAAGAGGGCGCTCAACAGGGGCTGCTGGCCCATGAACGCGAGCTGCGCGAGTTGCCACAGCAGGTCGAGCAACACAAGGCGCTGATCGACCAGTTAAACGCCATGCTGAGCGAGGTTCAGCGCGCTCAGGAGGGTCGCCGTACCGAACAGAACGCGCTCGACAAAGAGCTGCAGAAGATGACGGGCCACAGCAACGAGCTTAACAAGACCGTCGCCAACTCGCAACGCGAGCACGAGCGCCTGCAGACCGAGATCCAACTTGCAGCTTCCGTCGAACAGCAGCTCGCCGCGGAGGTCGCCGGTCTGGAGCAAGAGGTGAGCGCCGGGCAGGAGCGTGTGCGGGCTCACGAGAAATCCCAGCGCGAGATGACCGGTCTCGTTGAGGAGCTGCAGCAGGAGATGGAGGAACGCGCCATCGCCTACCGCCGTCAGCAGGACGAACTGGGCCGGGCGCGCACCGCCCTGGCCGTCAAGCGACAGGAGGCGAAAGCCCTGCACCAGCAACTGGCCTTGCAACGTTCCCAGGCGCAAGATCTCAAGTTCCAGGTTGACCAGCAAGTAGCGCGCGGCAAAGAGGCCGAACAGCGCCGTTTGAGCTTGCAGGAGACCATTGCCAATTATCGCAGCACCCTGGAACAGGCTCACGCTAAGGCCCAGGCGTTGGAAGATGAACTGCACATCATCGAGGGCAGGCTTGCCGAGATCGATCAGCAGGTGGCAGGCGTGGAGCAGCAGCGCGTGAAAATGCAGCATACTCTCACCGAACAAGAAACTATCTATCGCCGCGCACTATTGGAGAGTCAGCGCGCGCGCGACGCCATCGAGAGCCTGCTAGAGCAGATGCGCGAAGAGATCGGCGTCGAGGATCCCAGAGAGCTTCCGGACTTCCTCGCGAGCGACGACACCGAACAGGCCAGCGGACAGAACGGGTATTCAATGCCAGCCGCCGATCCAGGCGTGCTAACTGAGCAAGAGGAGTCTAATCTGCGTAAGTTGCGCCGCCGCATCGACGGACTGCGCAGTCGCTTGAAAGCTATGGGCGGCTGCGATATTAACGCGCCGCAGCAGTACGAAGAGACGCGCACGCGCTACGAATTTCTGACCGCCCAGATCGTCGACATGGACCAGGCCGCGCACCACCTGCGCGCGATCATCAGCCAGCTCGATGTCACGATGGCGCGCCAATTCGAAGTCACCTTTCAGGCCATCAACGCCCGTTTCCGCGAGCACTTCACCACACTCTTCAACGGAGGAAGCGCACGCCTGGAACTGACGATGGCGAAGAGCGAAGAGGACTCACAGGCACCCGCGACGCCTGCCGGTATGCCAACCGGGATCGATGTTATCGTGCAGCCGCCCGGCAAGAAGGTACAGGACCTCTCGCTGCTCTCCGGCGGGGAGCGTGCTCTTGTCTCGGCGGCCCTGCTCTTCTCCCTTCTGGAAGTCAACCCGCCGCCCTTCTGCCTGCTCGACGAAGTTGATGCCGCCCTCGATGAAGCGAACGTCGCACGCTTCTGTGATATCCTCAAGCGCCTCGCGCAGCGCACGCAGTTCATCGTCATCACGCACAACCGCGTCACCATGACCGCGGCCCAGGTCATCTACGGAGTCTCGATGCGTGAGAGCGCCTCGCGCCTGCTCTCGCTCAGGTTGGAAGAGGTCGCTGTGGCGGGGGATCGCTGAAAATATGTAACCTGCCAAAAATCTCGTGCAAAAGTGTTGACAAACGTGTGGAGTCATGATAATATGAACCATGTCAAAAGAAACCGCCTGTATGTGCAGGTGAGCTGGTGACTATAGCGAAGAGGGTACACCCGTTCCCATCCCGAACACGGCAGTTAAGCTCTTCAGCTCCGATGATACTTTGGGGGCAGCCCCACGGGAAAATAGGACGTCGCCATCTCACCCGCCCACATGGGCGGTTTTGTTTTTTCTGTTCACACTTGAGATCACGAATTGGCTTGCTCCTGTGCGGATTGCAACTGACTGGGTACGTCTCGCTCTGCTGGATTGAGATCAGTATGGCGGTGAACGATCTTCCATCCTCCGGCTTCGCGGCGATAGATGTTGGTGACGCGATGCTCAATAGAGGTCGGTTTTCCAGCGATGGTTCCCTGCCCGAACTCAATGGCTGTCTCGTATGCCAGGTCACCGCCGACCTGGATCAGGGAGTTCCTTCTCCCCAAAGTGACCTGGCTGCCCCTGCAGAGCTGTGCGACCTGCTCGAATACAGGCCGTAGCTGTTCCCAGCCAACTTCCCGGCCACCGTACGGATTCATAGCTGTCACATCCGGGCTATGGGACCATGCCTCTATTATCGGCCCGGCATCTCCATTGAGCAGATGACCCAGTGCAACATAATATTGGTCTGAGGCCCGGCGAACTTCATCTTCTACTGACATAAGACCTGTTCCTTTCCAGATTCGTAGAGCCCCTAAAGAGGGGATTTAGTACATTTTGCAAGGCTTGTGCGACCAGGGTCGCGTCCTGGATTGCTGCTGCAGCTCATCCTACCACCATCCGAAAAAACAAGTCAAGTACGACCACAAGAGAGAGAATAACCTGAAAAGTTACTTTGCCTTACAATTCTGATAACACGCGCACCACCGTATCTATCTCCTCTTCGGTGTTATAGAAATCCGTCGAGATGCGCAGCGCCTTCGTTCTGGGGATATTGCGTATAACGATGCGATATTTTTCTAGCAACTGTTTGACCAGTTCGGTGTCGTTGCGCCCAGCGAGGGTGAATGACACGATGCCGCTTCCACCTGGCTCGGGGGTCAGCATCGTAACGCCGGGCACCTGTTGCAGCGCGCGATAGGCGTAGGCGTTCAGGCTCGCAATGCGTTCGAACATCCAGGGGTAGCCGACGAACTGCTCCATCCAGTCCAGGACGGCAGCCTGACCCGCCACGGCTGCCGTGTGCCGACCGCCCAGCTCGAAGCGTTGCGCGTTATCGTTCAGTTCCCACTCTGTGCCCTCTTCGTGCTTGATGGACCAGTAGCCGACGTACGTTGGGGCGGCGTAGTGCAGAGACTCGCGCCTGACGTAGAGCGCGCCCGTGCCGTCCGGCCCGCAGAGCCATTTTTGCATAGGAATAGCGTAGAAGTCGACATCCAACGCCTTGACATCGATAGGGATGGCGCCAGCCGATTGCGCGCCGTCGATCAGGACGGGGATGCCGCGCTCGCGACCCAGGCGCACGATCGCGCTAATGTCGAGGCGCGCACCGGTGGTCCAGGTAACGTGTGATATGGAGATCAGGCGCGTGCGTTCCGTTACCAGCTCGCTGACCGCCGCGAGGATGGGACGATCAGCGCGCGGACCGAGGTCCGCGAAACGGATGACGATGCCGAAGCGGTCGCGTGCCTGGTAAAGCGGCGCCAGGGCACTGATATGTTCGTGCGTAGTCGTGATAACCTCATCACCCTCTTGCCAGTTGAAGCCGTAGCTGATAATATTCATACCTCCGCCGGTACTATCGGTAAGAGCGATCTCGCTTTCGTCGGCGTTGAGCAGACGGGCAACGCGGCGGCGCGCGTCTTTGTACGTATCTATCATCACTGCGAACGCCTGGGCACCCAGGCGACCGTGACGCCACTCGGCCTCTGTACGCTGCTGCATGGCCTGGATAGCGCGCGTCGGGAGCGGACCGAATGTGCCGCTATTGAGGTAGATATTTTCGAGCGTGGCGGGCATTTCCTGGCGAACTTGCTGTAGATGGGTGAGGTCTGACAAGATAAGAGCTCCTTCGTGTGAAAACGGGCATCTGGTCCTGGATGACCAGCGATATGTCCTGTGCGGCGGATTTGTTTACATGTATATCGTATTATATTGTTGGCGCGACTGACAAGAGAGCCAGTTAATGAGAGAAGGATTTTCCATACCATGCGTATACGAACGTTTCGCTATGAGGATATTCACGCGCTGGTGCCGCTGCAGCAACTGGCCGCACAGGCAGACGGAGTAGAGCGGCTGTATGACCTGGCATCCTGGCCGAACGATTCCGAGCTGAACGCGACGGAGAATGCCTTTGTGATTACCGATGACGACGATGATCTGAACACATGGGGACAGGCAGGCACATTAGAGGGGATAGAGGGCGAGATCATCGGGTATACGCTGGTCCAGGTGCTGCAAGATGAGACTGGGTATCACCTGCTCTGCCAGGGGGCCGTTCATCCCGCGCAGCGCCATCGCGGGGCTGGTCGCGCCCTGCTCATCTGCGCGCTGAACCGGGCGCGCCTCCTGGCCGAAGAGTTCGAATTCGAAGCCGAGCAGGCAGGGATTCCTGTTTATTTTGAGGCTCTACTACCGGCGCGCAATCCTGCATCAGCGCGCCTGGCTGCTAAGTGTGAGATGCTGCTCGTGAGTGAAACCGCTTCGAGCAGCATGCAGTTGTATCGCGCTGATTTGTAAGAATGATCCACTCAGGTAGTTTAAACGCCAAATTCATGGAAGAAAACAAGTGTGCGTGTTTTCTCACAACAGAAAGCCCTGGATGAGCCAGGAGAGATCAGCTTCTGTGGCTGATTTCCCTTTGAATTACCTCCCTCTTGCCTCTCCCACTCTTTAGTGATGAGGTGTTGGGGTCGCCGTTGGCTGGTTCCCGTGCGGCGTCGGGGTCACCGACGGTTTGTTCCCATGCGGCATCGGGGTCACCGTTGGCTGGTTCCCCTTGCCTTTCTGGTTGCCACCAGGAGTGCCACTGGTGCCCGCACCTTTGATGGTAATGGCCGTAGTCTCTGTTGCGGTGCCATCCGGGTTGAGAATACCCAGGCTGTGGGGGTGCTGGTTGCCGTTCCAATCCATCACAAAGACCATCTGGCCATGCTGAAGCGTTCCGATCCCTTTGATCACTTTGCCATTCACCAGGAGGTGCGCACCCGGCTGAAGATCGCGGCCCGTGAAGCTGATGGTCGCGCGTTCATTGGGATGAGCCGGCAGCGTCAGTGAGGCTTGTCTCACGAGCGGGACCGTGTCTCCCAGACGAGCCAGTTCATTGGTGGTCCCCAACTGCTCCGGCAGGGCCAGTCGAGCAAGCAGACCGCGCAACATGTGGATGGCATCGAGTTTCAGCCTGGCCAGTTCGCCCGCTAGTTGCGTTTGTTGCGCGCCTACTGGCAGTTCATTGATGGCCGCAGCGGCGGCGCTCACCTGCTGATCCAGGTCAGCCAGGGCCTGGCGATACGCACTTGCATGGGCCGTGTCAGCTAGAGAAGGGAACGCCTTGACCCGATCACGCGCGAATTGTAGGTCGAGTGTGGCCTGATCTGCCGGGCGGCCGGAGAGCTGGACATGTTGTTCCCAGCGTTTGAGTCCGTAGAGCGGGCTAGTGGGATCGGTAACCTGGACCGCCAGAGCCAGCACACTGGTGCTCAACAGGCAAAACAGCAAACAGATACCCAGTACCGTACTCAAGGCCGGACGTGTGCGCAGCAGGGAGAAGAAGGAGCGTCGCCTACTCCCACGCTGGAGCTGGAGCTCCGCGTAGCGGCGTACCATCCGCCGTTCCAGTTGCCTGGCGAAGTCGGGCGCCACCTGGAGTTGGTGCGCCTGTTGCAAGCGCCGAGCCAGCGCGACTAGTTCATCGACTTCCGCGTCGTGCTCGTGTTCTCTTACAGGCAGCGTGAAGCCGCCCGGATGCTGCCCATTGCGCCCGATTCCCCATTCGGCCTGCTCAAGTCGGTTGTTGAGGCGTTCCTCAAGCGGTTTCATTCTCCTTCCTCCTTCTTCTGTTTCTGGAAAGCAGGAATGGGACTGCGTGGCTTTCCCAGCAGGCGCTGCAAGCTCTGGAGCGCGCGAAATTGCAGCGCCTTCACCGCGTTGGCTTTTTTCCCAAGCATGCGCGCGACCGTCGCTACATCGTATCCCAGGATGAGACGGCCTACCAGCACCTGGCGTTGCTCTTCGGTTAAGTGATTGATGGCCTGGACCACGGCCTGCCAGTCTTCCCGCGTCTCCGTTCGCTGCACTGGATCAGCCTCAGGATGGCTCTCCAGGAGAATCAGAGACTGTGTGTGTGTGTTCTCCCAGGCTTCGCCTGGCAGCGAGAGGTACGCCGGTTGTTTCTCTCGTTTGCGATAGTAGCCCGCGACCGTCACGCGTGCGATACGCAGGAGCCACGCGGTAAAGCCCGCTTCATCCTCTGCTCTGAGGTGATGAATGCCCTCGATCATTTGTAAAAACACGTCCGAGGTCAGGTCTTCCGCCGTGGCCCGATCGGGCACGCGGGTCGCAATATAGCCAAAGATGCCGGGTAAGAACCGGTGGTAAAGCGCACTTAACGCCTCTGAGTTGCCTTGCCGGGCGCAGTCCAGCAGGCGTTCAATGCCCTCCATCGGTCGATGGCCTCCCTGAGAGAAAAGTAGGTCTCATAACAAATACGTTGCACATTGCCCCGCTGAGGTTACGGGTGAACAGGAGGGATTATACCAAAAAAAGACCTGCTCGCGCGAAAAGATCCCACCAAATTCCCAAAAAGGGTGAAGGCCGCAACCTGTAAATGAGCGAGACCTCATTTGACCAGGATAATGATACAGATTCCGCCATTGGAATTCCCAAATTTACAGCCATTTGTATCGGGTGCTGAGGAATGTCAGCACATGAGGGCCTTGCCAGAGAGGACTATTTTCTCAGACCCGTAACCGATGGCGAGTCATGTCCAACTCTCCCTCTAGAGTATGGAGCGTCTCTCAACTCTCACCCGGCTCCTCTCGTTGGCCGAAGTAAGAGGAGGCTGGAGGCGTAGCGGGCCAGAACGCTTCCATTCAGCGCACTATGCTGGATCGTTTCCAGGCCGACAAGCAGTTTAAACCCGCCCTGGAGACGCTGGCGCCATGCGGGATGGGGTCAGGATGCCAACCAATTTCGGGACAGGAGAGAGATGAGCACATGCCTGACCTCTCTTGCACTCAATGAAAGGAAAGATGATGTCAAGCCAGGCGACGCAGTTTGCCATGCCAGTTGATCGTCTTGAGCGACGGATGCTTGCGCAGTATGAGCTATTTTTGCGAGGATCCTGGTCCTACCTCAAGCCCATCCTCAACTTTTCGAGCCTGGATATCTCCTGGCTTTAGACAAGGATAATCTATGTACTTTGATAGTCCAGAGGATCAAGTGGAGGCACGTCTGCTCCAGTTGAGACAACAGCGCCAGCGTAAGCAAAGTCAGGCCGAGCAGAGAGGTTCTCGGAACAAGCTTTCTTCGACCACAGGACATGCATCTGTTGCCGTCGAGACTCCTAGAATGCCCATGCCCGGTATGTCGTTCATGACTGATGCCGTCGAGACTCCTAGAATACCCATGCCCGGTATGTCGTTCATGACCCCTCCGTCCGGGGGAAACGTCTACGCAACAACGCAAATGCCAATGGAGCCTGCCGAGAAGCCAGTCAAGGAGGCAACTAGACGTTCCTCTCTCAAGCAAACGTTTGTGCAGCACATGATGAACGATATCAGGCTGACTCAATTGATGCTGGCAATTACTTTGATCGCCAACATTCTCTTTATAAAGTGGGAGGTCCCGCTGGGTCTAAACGCATTCTATACGGGCAAGTATGGGTTGGCCCTTGAAGATGGTGTGTTTGTGAGCATTGTAGGTTTCCTGATCTACGGGAATTTGATCTACCAATTCACACGCATCGGCTATCTCAAGCGAATCGCAACCCACAAACCAGCCACTCCCAAAGAGCTTGAAGATTTCCTGTATAAGCAGGTTACCCCGCCGCTTGCGATTCTTGTTCCCTCTTATAAAGAGGATGTGCAGGTGATTAAACAAACATTACTCTCAGCCGCATTACAGGAATATCCTCACCGTCGGGTCGTTTTACTGATCGATGATCCGCCTTCTCCAGACAATTGGGAGGATAGCATGAAACTGATCGCAGCAAGAAATGCTCCCCGCCAGATACACATGCTCCTCTCAGAGCAGGATAAACGACTTCGTAGAGCATGGCAAAGCTTTGCCACACGGCTCAGACAGGGTTGTCTTGATCGTTCCACGGAGATGGCTCGCCTGGCAGCTCTCTATGAGGAAGTTGCCCAATGGTTCAAAAGGCAGGCTGAAACCTATCCCATAAGAAATCACACGGATGATTTTTTTGTCCAACATATTCTCCTTCAGCCTTTTCATGAATTCTGGCTCAAAGCCCAGGAACTACACCATCCGAAAGTCCTTCTCTCACCACATGAATTTGATCAAGAATATCGACGCCTGGCTTCGCTCTTTCACGTCGAACTCAGCAGTTTTGAGCGAAAAAAATATCGCAATCTTTCCCATGAACCAAATAAAGCCATGAACCTGAATAGTTATATGGGCCTGCTTGGCAAAAGCTTTCAAGACGTCCAAAAAGATACAGGTCTCTTTCTTGAAGAGGTCACCCCTTCTCCGAATACACTGCAGATTCCGGGGGCAACATATCTCATTACCCTTGATGCGGATAGTTTGCTGCTGCCAAAATATGCTCAGCGTCTGGTCTACTTGCTGGAACAACCAGGCAATGAAAAAATTGCCGTGGCACAAACCCCTTATAGCGCCATCCCCAAAGCTTGCCGCATCATCGAGAGAATAGCTGGTGCAACAACTGATATTCAATACCTCATCCATCAAGGCTTCACCTATTATCGGGCAACGTTTTGGGTGGGTGCGAACGCGGTGCTGCGCAAAGCCGCACTTGAAGATATTCGTCAAACCACACGGGAAGGCAACGTTGAAATAACACGATACATTCAAGACAGAACGGTGATAGAAGATACCGAGTCGACCATCGATTTGATAGAGAAAGGGTGGCACTTGTACAATTATCCTGACCGTTTGGCCTACAGTGCAACCCCACCAGATTTTGGTGCCTTACTGATTCAAAGGCGTCGCTGGGCCAACGGCGGGCTTCTGATCCTGCCGAAACTGCTGCATTTTCTGTTACGCAAACCTTCTCGGTTCCATACCCTTGTTGAGGGAATGATACGCTTGCATTATCTGATCGCACCAGGTGCTGCAAGTTTAGCCACGCTGCTGCTGCTCGTATGTCCATTTGATAAGAGCCTGGACACTATCTGGCTTCCTTTGACGGCTCTTCCCTATTATTTTCTATATGGCCGAGACCTGGTCAAGATCGGCTATCGTAAAAGCGATCTGTTAGCGGTCTATGTCCTCAACTTAATGCTGATCCCCATCCACTTAGGAGGAGTCTTCATGTCTCTTTATCAAGCAGTGACGGGCAAAAAAATTCCCTTTGGTCGAACCCCCAAAGTGAAAGAGAGAACCTGTGCGCCCAAAGGCTATATCCTTCTTGAATTTACGTTGCTTCTATATTGTCTGTTTATATGTCTGATAGACCTCCAGGCGACAAGTTTTGTCCATGCACTGTACTCTGCGGTAAATGCACTGGTCTTTCTGGCTATTTTTACGTGGTTCATAGGGTGGAAAGAAAGTAAAGAGGATGTATTGGGACCGAGGGTTGCCAGTCATCGCGGCACAGAAAGTGAGATGAGTGCTCGATTTGTTGGAAAAAGGATGCTGGGCTCAAGAGCAATCATCCTTCTCTTAGCTGGTTTAGTGTTTTTAATAATCACATTAGTGACTATTACCCCCACAATCGCTAAATAAAAAACGCTGATCTTTTCCTTATTAGCGATGGAGCGTCACCCTTCTTTTCGCCAGCTCTTCAAGGGCTAGCGAACCTATCCCTATTTGGGCGAAATTTAGGTAGCTATACCTTCTCAAACTCAGTCTTGACGATATAAGTGCCATCGGATAGACGTTCGACGCTGTAATCGTCGAAGAGCACCGGATCTGCCAGGCGCAGGCAGAGGAAGATGCGCACAGCGAGCTCGCGAATCTCGACCTCCGCGTGGGCGCTGGCACGCTCCTCGATAACGTGACGCCAGGCGCGCGCGTTGCCGGTCACCACAATAGGAGCCTCGGTCTCATTGGGCAAAACGGAGCGCGCGCTCTGCTGCACCTTTTTGCGCAGATCCGTGCGCGCCTCAGCACTGAGAATGCTGATGCCCGCCTGCTGCATCTCCAACAGGCGATTGGCGAGGAGCGCGTATTCTTCGGCTGAGCGCTCGATGCGGCGCAGAAACTGTTCATGAAGCTGCTCATCCTCCTGGTACTCGGGGCGTTCCACAAAGCGCAACATGCGACCCGAGACGAAGCGCTGACTCAATTGCGAGTATCCAAAACCTGCCCTATGCCGGATCAATTCGTGGGTGACGCTTCTCGAAATGCCGTACAGCAGCAGGCTGAAGTTCGCGTGCTCGAAGACGGAACCGTGGCCAGACGACTTGAGGTTGTCGAAATAGCGTTTCGCCTGCACGTTCAGCGAACGTTTCGGGCCAAAGCTCATGTAGCAGAGCTGTCCCGCGATCTTGCACAACTGGGCACCATCGGGCAGGGATGTAGGATCATCCAGGTATGCGCCGAATTTCAGGTCTGGGTCGAAACCAGCAAGAAAGCCGCTCAGCCCTGCTGTATGCGTGTGCGGACGCGCGAGAACGACCACTCCTGGCGCGCGCAGGTAGGGTATCTTGCCTGGAGAGAAGTACGCTGGAGAGTGAATGGCGGCAAACCCCGCTTCTTCACTGCCATTAAGCTCGTCGAAGAATACCTGAGTATCGATTGCAGACAAGGGAGCCTCCTTAATCTGGTCTGCCGGATCATTGACCTGCAAGCTCTTGCGACGGTGCTGCCAGTAGCGCATCCAGCGTTGAGCGTCGAATGCGATAAGCCTGGCGCGCCCCGCGATGTGGGAGCGTAATAGCCTCCAGGACGCCATTCTTAATCCACCGTCTCACAGTGGTATCATCCACGCGCAATTGTCTGGCTACTTCGTGAACAGTGAGGAGTTCAGCATCATCGTTAACCACAGGTTTCCCTCTTTCTGGTCTTCTACCGAAGCGTAACGGTAGACCTGGCAGTCCTTTTTCGCTACTTGATTGAGTATAATTCAGGACTGCATATAAATCGTCTATTTAACTATAACGACGAACATCCTGTTTTTTGGTAACTACCATGTACAGCAATTTGCACTGTAATTATGGGTATGTCACGCTTGCTAGCATGCTTCACTAGATATGGAAATGCATTATATCATACTTGAGAGAGGCCAGGAGAAGCGAGCAATACTTCCGCCGGTCCTTCAACGAGACAGAAAGCTATCGGGCTTTTTCCTCTGGTGTGCTCAGCGGAGGTCTGGAGATATACTCCAGGACGTGCTAGCCGCCGATCATGGACATGCTGCGGTTCGCGCGTTTGAAACGTTTGTCGCCGATATAGTGTTTCAACTCTTTATGCCAGACAGCGTTGCGGATAGTAGTGGCAATCGCCTCATCATCCGTAGTCGAACGGACAACGGCACGAAGATCGGTCTCTTCAGTAGCGAAGAGGCAGGTGCGGAGCTGGCCGTCTGCTGTCAGACGAATGCGATCGCAGGTCGCGCAGAAGGGCTCACTGACTGGATTGATGAATCCGACTTCACCTATGCCATCGCTAAAGGTGTAGCGCCGCGCCGTCTCGGAGGGATCGCCCGTCTTGATCTGCACAAGCGGGCCGTACGCGGCCTCAATGATCGCTTTGATCTCTCCGCCGGCGAGGATGTCCTCTTTGCGCCATGCCTGGTCGGCATCGAGGGGCATGAACTCGATCCAGCGCATGACGTAGGGCTTGCGCCGTGCCAGGAGCACAAAATCGAGCACCTCCTCTTCGCTGAAGCCACGAATGGCGACGGCATTGATCTTGATCGGGTGAATTGAGGGGTGTTGCTCCAGTTCTTCCAGCCCTTCCAGGACGTGGCTGAGCTGATCGCGCCGGGTGATTTTTGTAAACTTTTCACGCATCAGCGAATCCAGGCTGACATTGATGCGCGTCAAGCCAGCCTCGGCGAGGGGTCCCGCCAGGTGTTTGAGCAAGATACCGTTTGTCGTGATGCTCAGGCTGCGCAGCCCTTCGATCTGGTGGAGCATACGTACAAGTTCCGGTACATCGCGCCGGACGAGCGGCTCCCCGCCTGTCAGGCGTATCTGTTCGATGCCGATATTGACCGCCACGCGCGCCACGCGCACAATCTCCTCATAGGAAAGTATCTCTGTCTTCTTGAGCCAGGGGAGGCCCTCCGCCGGCATACAGTAGGTGCAGCGAAAGTTGCATTTATCGGTGACAGAGATGCGCATGCTCTTGATGCGTCTTCCATAGCTATCGACGAGTGGTTGCATAAGTTTGATCTCCATTGATGTAGGTCCACGAAACAAACGGGTACTACACTATAGCACATTTTCGTGTTACCTGTCATCCGAGCGGAACGTGTGGGGAGTCATTGGATGTGCAAACAAAAGGGAACAGCGCGTCACCAACTGGCGACGCGCTGTTCCCTTTTGTACTTTTATGACCCGCTTGAGGGGAATGAAAAACTACATATCGTAATACAGAGAGAACTCGATCGGTGCCGGGCGCAGGTTAATCTCATTTGCCTGGTCACGCTTGAATGTAATGAACTTCTCAAGCACATCTTCCGTGAAGACGCCGCCCTCAAGCAGGAAGGCATGATCGGCTTCCAGGGCTTCCAGGGCCTCGTACAGGGAGCCGGGGACGGAGCGGATCTCGCGCAGCTCTTCCTCCGACAGACTGTACAGGTCACGATCGAGCGGACCGTAACCGTGCTCACTGGGCTCGATCTCGCGGCTGATGCCGTCGAGGCCGGCCATCAAGAGTGCAGAGAACAGCAGGTACGGATTGGCGGCTGGATCGGGGGAGCGAAACTCGACGCGCTTGGCCTTTGGATTGTCGGTCAATGGAATACGTACCGCCGCGCTACGATTGCCCTTCGAGAAGACCAGGTTGACCGGAGCTTCGAAACCGGGCACCAGGCGTTTGTAGCTATTGGTCGTTGGGGCCGCGATCGCCATCAGTGCTGGCGCGTGGCTCAGAATGCCGCCGATATAGTAGCGTGCTAGCTGAGATATTCCTGCATAGCCTTCAGGGTCATAGAAAAGAGGCTTCTCAGCCTTCCATAGACTTGCATGTGTATGCATACCGGAGCCGTTATCACCGAAGACCGGCTTCGGCATAAAGGTGACGGTCTTGCCATGCTTGCGCGCCGTATTTTTCACGATGTACTTATAGAGCAGCATCTTATCAGCCATTCTCACCAGTGTATCGAAGCGGACGTCGATCTCGGCCTGGCCTGCCGCGCCAACCTCGTGGTGTTGTGCTTCAATAGGAACACCCAGCTCTTCGAGCTTCAGCACCATCTCAGTACGCAGATCCTGTAGCGTATCATTAGGCGCAACCGGGAAGTAGCCTTCTTTGACACGCATCAGGTGACCACGGGAGCGACCTCCATCATGGGTAGTGGGGCGCCCGCTGGTCCAATGTGCCTCGTCGGAATCGACCTCGACGAACTGCTTGTTGTCGGTGGATGCATAGCTGACATGATCGAAGATGTAGAATTCTGCTTCTGGTCCGAAATAGCTGGTATCAGCGACGCCACTTTTGCGCAGAAAGTCTTCAGCCTTTTTCGCTACGAAGCGGGGATCGCGGCTGTAGGGTCTCTTCGCGCCGATAGCACCAGGGTGAGCAATATTGCAGATCAGACTCAGTGTCGGGACAGCGGTGAAGGGATCTAGAATTGCGGTCGCAGCATCGGGGATAACCAGCATATCGCTATTATCGATGGCCTGAAAACCGCGTATGCTGGACCCATCAAAAGGAACACCCTCAACGAACGTCTCTTCTTCGATGTTGTGCAGGGGCACGCTGAAGTGCTGCCATGAACCTGGCAGATCGGTAAACTTCAGATCCACAATCTTGACGTCGTTCTCTCTGGCAAATTTTAAGACTTCCTCTGGCGTCATGTGTTATAACTCTCCTCTTACGTCTATCCCGGCTTCATTGCAGGCTGCTCGGCACGCTTTGCCCCATATCCTGTAGGCAAATTTGCATAATAGTAAACGTATTACGCTCAGCGATAAGCTGAGTTTTATGCCTTAATTTATGATATGACTCTCATCAATGGGATGCTACAGTCAGTTTATCCAAAAGTTACCTGCTTACTATTGTGCAGTTTGCACAAATATTTACATGACTATGGTCGCGGTAGTATCATAGACGAAACAGTTTTCTAAGGAGCGTCCATGGACCAGTCAGAGCAAACAGTCGACGACGAGGGTGAAGGAACTATTCTTCTTACGCAAGAGCCGCCCATTGTCAAAAAACAGGCGCCCGTTTCGCGGAAGCAGGTCGCCCTCTTTAGCGCAGCTTTTGTTGCGGGCATACTGCTCGCATTTATATGGTTGTTGGGGTATCTACTGTTTTTTGCGGCGGACGTGCCGCCCATCGCGACCACGCCTGCGTCCACAAATGGGGCCGTTAGCGTGCAGGCCAGTGCTGCGTTTGTAACGGCACTCATACAGAAGAACATCAATAATGCCGGCCTGCCCGGCGAGGTCGAGAATGTCCACGTTATATTGAAACATAATGCTCCACTTATCGTTACCGGCGACATGCACATGAACGTTTTAGGTATCGATACGCTCCGGCGCCTGACCGTGACCTTACAGCCATATATCAGCGCCTGTCAGATTCATGTGCATGTCCTACATGTCGATGTGCAGGGCTTTCCGCTGCCATTTCTTGCGCAGACGGTTGAAAACAAAATTAACGAGCAGATGAAGCTCAATGTGTCAGGTCTGCCCTCCGGTTTCACCTACTGCGCGACCAGCGTGCGCACTGAGACCAGCGGCCTCTTCGTGACGTATGCTGCGGTGCCTGATTAGTGAGTGTATTTAGCGTGCGATCGCCCCGTGTATGGCGGGTATCACCTCTTCGCCATACGCCTTGATGAACTCGCTCTGGTTGCGCCCAACGTTATGGACGTGCACCTCGCTGAAGCCGAGATCGAAGAAGCCCTGGATATGGGCGCGATGCTCATCCAGGTTCGGCGACATAAAGACGCGGCCCTGAAAGTCCTCGGCGCGCACAAGCTGGGCGAAGGCGGCGAAATCTTCGGGCGCGCGAATATCCTGCTTCGGTGCCTTGATGCCGCCGTTGGGCCATTCTTTCATTGCCTGCTTCTCCGCCTCCTCGTAGGTATTGGCCCACGAGACGTGCAATTGCAGCAGTTTGGGCATCGTGGAGGGATCTTTCCCGGCCCCGCGCGCGCCCTTCTCGAAGTTCTCGATCAGCGTCTTGAGCTTCTCCGGGGGTGCGGCGGGCGTGATCAGGCCATCGCACATGCGCCCGGCGGTCTCGGCGGTTTTGGGACCGGAGGCGGCGACGTAGATGGGGGTGGGCTTCTCCGGGCGCGTGTAGAGGCGCGCGCTCGACATACGCAGGTGCTTCCCGGCGTAGCGCACCTTTTTGCCGGTGAAGAGGCGCTGGATGATCTCGATCGACTCGATCATGCGCTCCAGGCGCACCGGCGCCTCGGGCCATTCGCCGCCGACGATGGCCTCGTTCAGCGCCTCGCCCGTGCCGATGCCGAGCCAGAAGCGTCCGGGGGCCATCACTTCCAGCGTCGCCGCCGCCTGGGCGATAATCGCCGGATGGTAGCGATATGAGGCGCATGTTACGCCAGGACCGAAGCTCACGCTACTGGTGGCGGCGGCAAGCGCACCCATCCATGACCACACAAAGGGACTGTGCCCCTGCTCTGGAACCCAGGGATGGAAGTGGTCCGCTGCCATGACGCCGCCAAAACCTGCCCGCTCAGCCTCCTGGGACCAGCGTAGCAGTTCTGTAGGACCAAACTGCTCTAAGGCAGCAGAGTAACCAACAATGGGCATAACATTCTCCTTTTTACTTCCTATCAGCCGCCTGACGCGTCGCGTAGAAGCGAATGCTTCGTTGGCGGCTGCATGAGGAGCTTACTCTATATGTTAACTCTCACACGTAACAGGAGGCGTACATGGCTTTTCCCTCTGTCTCGTAACAGTGAAACAGGTCAAGGTCATCGATTGTATCGATATCCAGCGCCATGCCTCTATTATTGTACAAAACACTTCCCAGTTGCCACTCTCTCGCCTGCGCGAGGAAGCGCTGCAAGCTGCCGGGTCCGAATACGTAGGGCAGCGCCAGCGGAGGGCGCGTCAGCAGCGCATTGGTGCCTGTGCCATCCCACGAGGGGGCCAGTACGACCGGATACTCTTGAGATTGCGCGATCATGCCCCGTACATCGTGTACGTCGAGCAGCGGCAGATCGGCAGAGATCGTGAGCAGCACTGTAGCGCCTTCTGCCAGTTCGCGCCATGCCGCTGCGTACAAGGCGGGATTATGTCCACGCTCTTCTTCGATGCGGGAGCGGGCACCCCATAACTCAGCTGTCTCCAGAACGCGCAGATCAGGACTGACGACGGTCACACCATCCAATACGTTGCTCGCGTTAAGCGTAGAGATGACGTGATGCAACATGTCGAGCACCAGGGTTGCTCGCTGATCTTGCGTCAGGTGGTCGGCGAGTCGGCTTTTTGCCTGGCTGAGCGTTTTAACCGGAATTAAGGCTCTATATATCATTGTTTCCTTGTGATTGCACGAAGTCCGTTTGCTAGTTTCATCCCATTGATAACGACAGTAGGGATGGGGCTTGCCCCCATCCGGGTCCCAAGAACTCGCTCCCGAGCCTGCTAGCGCTGGCCGAGGCGGATGGGGGCAAGCCCCATCCCTACTAAATGGGGTGTCAGACACGCAGTCCCGCCGCTTGCAGTACGCTGCGCGCGAGGGCGGCTTTGATAGTATCGTCGCGCATAATAGTATTGGTGACCAGTGTCGGGATGCCCAGATCTTCGATGGCGGCGCTGAGGTGCGCGTCCTGTTCATCGATCACCATCACATCGAGAAAGTCGCGGTAGCAGCGTGCCACGCCGACCGCCGAGACATCCATTTTCAGCCCACTCATCAGCCTGTCCGCCGGCCCCTTGATGGGTGCTCCGCCGATGATCGGGCTGACCGCTACGACCATGCCCTGTGCCTCATGCAGTGCCTCGTGAATGCCCGGAACCGCCAGGAGCGTGCCGATGCTGACGATAGGGTTGCTCGGTGCGATCAGAATGGCCTCGGCCTCTTTGATGGCGTCCAGCACGCCGGGAGCGGGCCTCGCCTCGCTGGCACCGACGAATACGACATCCTGTACTTCGTCGGTGGTGCGGCGCTTGACCATGTATTCCTGGAAGTGCAGCAGGCCAGCGGGCGTCTGAATATGTGTTGTGACCGGCTGATTGCTCATGGGTAGTACGCGCAGATCGAGCCCGAAGTGTGCGCGCAGGTTGTCGGTCACTTCACTCAACGTCTTGCCCTGTCGCAGCAGGTTGGTGCGGTGGATATGCGTGGCGAGATCACGATCGCCGAGCAGAAACCAGTCCTCATTGCCGTAGCTGGTCAGTTGCTGCATCGTGAAGTGTGTATCGTCGCGGATGCCCCAGCCGTGGCTTTCGTCGACAATGCCTGCGAGCGTGTACAAAATGATATCGATATCGGGGGAGACGTGCAGGCCATAGAAATCGCGGTCATCGCCCGTATTGACTATGACGGTGAGTTCAGATTGCGGGACAACCTGAACGACTCCCTGCAAGAAGCGTGCGGCGCCGACGCCACCGGCAAGAACGACAATCATACTTTTATACCCTCAATCAAAGCGTACAATAAGACTCTCAAAAGGGAGACGTTCGCGTCGTTGCGGATCCGCTGCGGCGTAGCCAACGGTGATGAGCGCGTGCGGGATGAGACGTCTGTCCAGGTCGAGCGCCTCGCAGACCACTTCGGGACAGAAGAGTGGCGCGCACATCCAGCCCGCGTCCAGCCCGAGATCGTAGGTCATGAGCAGCATGTTCTGGATGGCTGCTCCAAGGCTCTGTATCGCCATGACTGTCTCGTCGGACTGGCGTTTCTCATCCGGGTAACGGTCCATATCCTCCAGGTAGAGGCAAGGAATGATGATGGCGGGCGCGGTAAGAATCCGCTGGCGCGACTTCTCCAGACGTATGTTGACGATCGCGGCATCCTGCCCGTCCATCTCCAGGTTCTCGCGCCAGGTCACACCCATGCGGTCGGCAAGGAGCGTTTTGGGCTCTTGCTGCGTCAGCACGACGAAGCGCCAGGGCTGGCGACCGTGCGGCGAAGGGGCCCAGCACGCTGCCTCCAGTATCTGTTCAAGTTGTTCACGGCTGACGGGCCGTGCCTGGTATTTGCGCACGCTGCGCCGACCACGTAGCAGTGTGGCGAGATCGTCGGTGCGTGTGGGAAGGGTTGCCCGCCGGGCATCTGAATGTATGGTCACTGCGTATCGTTACCTCTTTAATATTGCTTTCTCTTGCTTATCTGAACATATCCGTTGCGCTATCTCTCAGTAACACGCGTGCATCTGCCTGTGTAGGTACATATGTATAGCCACGGATGAGCGCGACTGGAACGCGGTCGATCTTGCCCATGACGAGTTCGCCTGTGGAGGCCAGTTCGTCCGCCACCGCGATGGCGCTTGCCTGTAGTTCGTAGCCATAGGGATCGCGCAGACCCCGGTAATCAACGATCGCCTCCATGCCGGAGACGCCGATCGCCATATTGACCTGCCCATTGCGCCAGGGCCGCCCCCACGTATCCGAGATGATCACGGCGATATCGACCATCTCTCTGCCCTTGCTCGCAAGCTCTTGCAGTCGCTGGCGCAGGGTCAGCGCCGAACGATCGGGATCGAGGGGCAAGAGTGTCAATACGCGCCGCCCTTTGACGTTCGACTCGTCCACGCCCGCGTTGGCGCAGATGAAGCCGTGCCTTGTCTCGCTGATCAGAACGCCGTGATCCATGCGCACAATGCGTTTGCTCTCGCGCAGGACCACCTCGACATGTTGCGCGTCCTTGTTGTACTGTTGCGCGAAAGACCGCGCGAACTCGGATGCCTCTACCTCGTCGAGGTGCACGATGCGCCCCTCTGCTTTAGAGACGATCTTCTGGGTCACAATGAATATATCACCGGATTCTACCGTCAGATGTTGCTGCTGTAGCGCCTCATAAAGAACAAGACCCAGGTCGCTCCCATCTGGGATCTCCCTGATGCCTGTTAGCGGTATGACGCGTAATTCGGTACTCATTAAGTCTCTCCTCGTGTAGTATTATATCCCTTGTGGCCTGATACTGCAAAAAGTAAAGTATTGTGCTCTGGTCGGGTGCGAGCATAGTACTCTCGCGTATGAAACTCGCTTGCCCTGCTCTGCGAGATATAATCATAGGGTGATAGCTTTTAAAGCGCATTATGTATTTTCGAGAGAAAAAGGACAAGGAGTTTTTTGATGTCATTTGTCAAATCGCTCGCTCGCGCCAGCCTGAGTGCTATGTTTATTATAGGTGGCTGGAATGCTTTTTCCAATCCCGGTGGACGTGTGGACAAGGTTGCCAGCGCAGGTATTTCGCGCGCAAGAGAGGCGACGATCCTCAATGGTGCGACGATGATGGTTGCCGGTTCCGCCCTTGCAGCAGGGATATTGCCCAGGGTGGCCGCAGCTATATTAATTGGCACCTTGATTCCAACAACTTATGTCGGACACGCGTTCTGGAAAGAGGAGACTCCTGCAGGGCGGGCAGCTCAACAGACGCAGTTTTTGAAGAATCTGGCGATGATTGGTGGCCTGCTCATGGTGGTGCGAGAGGGGTAGCTGTTTTCTTCCGCAATGAAAGGTACGGTGAAAAGTATAAAAAAAGGGATGAGGTACCAGGCGTAAGTCGTTATAAGGCAATCGCATCAGGACATATCTGGCGACACATCGCGTCAGTATTGGTAAATGCCCTACGAAGTGAGCAGGTTTGGCCCTCCAACATAAGCTTTTGCCCTAAATGTTGAGCAGCTCAACTAGTGCTTACGGGAGAAACCGCTTGAGATGCGGATCGTTCTGAATCGTTTCTGTAAATTCGCGTGCGAGTTTTCCTGCTTTTGCCCGTTCTCTGCGGGCAAAAGCAGCTGACTGACCCAGATAGATCGCTTCTTTTCGCCCAAAAACTGGGCCGAAGAGAGAAGCTTTTGCTCACCATTCAAGCAAAATTTGCTTGTGAATTTACAACCGCCGAATGTGCGAACGTGCTTCTAGAGCCATGTTGCTCAACAGCACTAGTTGAGCTGCTCAACATTTAGGGCAAAACCTGCTCACTTCGTAGGGCATTTACCACCAACATGTGGGGAACACGGTCTCTCTGCTGGAGATGGGAGGCTGATGAGAGCATGATCAGCCTCCATCGACCTTTTTGGAAGCAAAGCGCGGCGGACGGAAAGACGCGTCTGCTGGCTCACGCTTGATGCGTGCGGGGCCGAGCCTGAAGAGGCGCATCCATCAAGGAAGTGGCCTCTCATCGACGAGCACCACCAGCTTGCCTTTTGCCCGATTCTCCTCCATATAGCGATGTGCTTCGACGATGTGCTTGAAAGGGAAGACCTTATCGAGGCTAAGTCGATAGCGACCAGCAGCCACCCCATCCACGATCTGTTGCAAGTCCTCAGTACTGTTGGCCGCTGTCACATTTTCGGTGGTAAATTGGGTCAGCTTGACGGTGGAAGGAATGGCGGCCATAGGCTCAAAGTCGTGGAGCACCCAGGCATTGCCAAGCATGCCGGTGAAACAGACGATGCCATGGGCCGCAACCGCCTGCAAGGAGTCCAGCAGGGTCCCCGTCCCGATCAGCTCAAGGACACCATTGACCCCGCCGGCACTGCGCTGCTTCACCTCGTCGGCAATCTGGCCGGTGTCGATGACGACCTCATCGGCCCCTTGCTCACGCAGGGCCGCCGCCTTCGCCTCGGCTCTGGTGGTGGCAAGCACACGAAGCCCCCTCTCTTTCGCCAGCGTGATGGCAGCCATGCCAGCCGAGGAGGTGCCTCCACGTATCAGCAGACTCATTCCCTTTTCCATCTCCATCGCATGAAAGAGCGAGCCCCAAGCCGTCAGGTAGGTCTCCGGGATCGCGGCCAGAATCTCCCAGGGGAGCGAAGTGTGAAGTGGCATCACCTGGCTGGCGGGAACCAGGGTATATTCGGCATAGCCCCCGTCGTATTGGCGGCCCATCCCTCCCATCACTGCGGCAACAGTTTGCCCAACTTGCAAGCTGGTGCTTGGAGCGGCTTGGACAATCCCAACGCATTCAATGCCCAGGATGCGTGGAAAGGTGACACCAGGTGAATACCCCTGGCGCGTAAACAGTTCTGAGCGATTGAGTCCGAAGGCTTTGACCTGGATCAAGACCCAACCTGGACGCGGTTCTGGACGGGGCACACTGCGGACCTCAAGTACCTCAGGTGGTCCGGCATGCTCAAGGACAATAGCTCTCATGAGAAATTTCCTCTCTCCATTCGACTCCTCTTCTCTTCTTACATCGAGCGATTCCCCGCTCGTGGAGGTGTCATCCTCCATTCTACTCCTTCCTCGCTATCGAATTCCTCACAGACTCTCGAAAGACTGGGCACTCGGTTTATTTCCACTATTCCATGCTGATACCCCAGATATGGAGCGGTTTGCCCAGGCACATTCCTCTCGGTGCTCAGACGTATGGAATCATTCAGTGTGGACGAGCAAGGAGTGGTATCCATATCAAAAGGCTCATATAATAATTTGGTAGGAGCAGCGCAGAGGTATGACCCCGTATGGGGTCTAGTAATGGAAGCAGCGGGAGAGCCTGAGTATTGGCTTGTGGCCTGTTCAGCGTAAGATGAAGAGTGACCAC
>DAOTTD010000383.1:0-105517 GCA_034438015.1 Ktedonobacteraceae bacterium
GGCGCAGCGGCTGCGGGGCGAGCACCTGGAGGCACTCATCCAGCAGCGCTTCGCAGGAGGGGGCATCACGCAACGAGCGAAAGATCACGACCTGGAAGTGCGCGGCTAACTGGTGCATTGCACTGACGACCAGCGCCGACTTGCCGATGCCTCCTATCCCCAGCACGCTCAGCACCCGACAACGCTCCTGGAGCACCCACTGGGAGAGTGCGGCCAGTTCAGGCTTTCGCCCATAGAACGTCGGGACGGCGAGCGCGTCGCCCCAATCCACCCGTGGCCCACCGGGAGGATGAGCGATGACGTGTCCAGCGCCACTGATCTCTTCGACCGACAGTGGTGCTCGGAGCGCCAGTAGGGGACGCTGCTGGCTCAGCAGTTCGGAGAGCCACTGCTCATCGAGCAACACCTTCTGACGAGCCGCTTTCCAGAGAGCACGAACCTCCTCGGCTTCACGCCCGGCAGGAAAGGCTTGCTGCTTGACGGCGAGGGCAATGAACTGTTTGAGGTGCTCGACCTTGGGATAACTGCTACCTGCCTCCCACTCCCCCACCGCTCGTCCTGAGACGCCGAGGTGATCTGCCAATCCCGCTTGCGTTAGCCCGATGGCGGTTCGCAGAGTCAGCATAGCTTGACCAAAGGCATAGTCTCGCTCACCGTATGAGGACCGTTTCATGAGCCTCTCCTTTCCGCGTGACCCTCAAGGGCGAAGCAAGTGGAAGTGATAGGAAGTGACATGACATCTGATGGACGGTGACTTCCCTCGGCAATACCAGTATACTAGTGTCTGTTGGATGTGCTCTAAGCGGGTCCACGCTTGTTTAGGGTGATCTGGGGAAACGGCAAGAGACTCCAGACCACCCCTCCGACTCCATCCTTCTATGATAGCAGATTTTCTGACAGACGACGAGGATTTTTCTCAAGATTTCTGCGTCCGTGAAACAGGAGGGGAAGCCTGCACATATCTTCCTGCCTGCTCATCTTCGTGACGCCTCAACAGTCGTCATCACGCTCCCCTCCTTCTCAGCTTCAGCCAGCAAGCAGCCGATCATGCTCTTCTTGCGTGACCCCACAGGAGTGTGAAGCAAGTGGAAGTGATATACCATCTGATGGAGGGTGACTTCTCCAGGACATCCTTCTACACTATTCCATTGGGAAGAGGACGATTCATTCAGGGAATGGGTTGTGGAACTTCTCATCACATGGACGTGAAGTCGCTGGTATGCTTCACGTCCGTCCGATCGGTAGAAGTGAGATATTTATAGACAGAGGAGTATGACTATGGAATTCCGAGAGCCTTCGCCACCTGAGGCGGACATCCAGCGACTCGAGCGGGTGGGTTTTTCGCCCGAGCAGATTGCTGGCCTCTTCAGAGTCAAAGCGCACTATCAGCGAGAGACCTCTCACCGGAGCAATTCTGAGTACAGGCGGCAAGTGTTTGTCCGCTGGCTCTACCTCCAGGGTCGTCTGCAAAGCTAAGCTGCGATCACGACGCATCTGCGAGAAAGGATTGGAGAAGCACTTGTTTTTGCCGACCAGCGCCATTAAGGAGTAAAACCATGTCCAATGAAACTGTACAAACTGAGTTAAACTTTCTCGCCCAAAACGTCAATCCTGATGCCTGTAAAGATCACGACGTCGTGCATACTGATCTGGCCCTTGTGCGTGCCTTAGAGGCCGTTCTAGAATTTGTGCCTCACGATTATCATGCAGCGATCCGTACGATTATCGATGGTCATCTCGTCAATACCGTTTTAGTGTTAAGGCTTAATCGTCAGTCAGACTCATGAGAGGAGTCCTCCAACGGTGAAGGATTTTGAATGGTTTCACAACACCGGGGGAAACACCAAAACACATGCTGGCGTTCCGTACAATGAGCTCTTTTCTTGTGAAGAAGTAAGACGACTCACGTTTGAAATCTTTCGAGCCAGAAAGAACCAGGAGCCGAACCTCGTGACATCCAGGCAGAGTGTTTCCAGACCACGCGCAACGGACCCCTGTTCTCCTCTTGCTAGCTTGTTTCTCCAGACATCATGGCTGACGATGAGTCCATTGCTTGTGCTGACAGAACTCCTCGAGAGGAACGCTGATCTCATCCTATTTTGTTGGTCGTTTGGCATGTACGATGACCGGTTCTGTTGCAAAAATTTTTAGACTCAGCAAAAGGCTGCGAGGCTGATGTCGTCTCTGTACTCGATCTGGGGGTGGATGACTACCTGGTCAAGCCTTTCCGCCTGGCTGAGCTGCTGGCCAGGGTGCGGGCGGTGTTGCGCCGCGTGGGCAAGCTTCCAGCAACCAGGATGGTCTGTGGCGCTCTGGAGATCGACGTGGGCAAGCATAGAGTCACGGTCGCAGGTCGGATCGTCTCTCTGACACCGATCGAGTATGCACTGCTGACGGAACTGGCAGTGGATGTGGACAGAGTCTTGACCACGCGATTACTCCTGCAGCGGGTGTGGGGCCTTCAAGATAGTAATACCACCGACTATGTCAAGGTGGTTGTACGGCGCCTGCGGGCCAAACTGGAACCCGATCCTGCTCATCCGCAGTACATCATCACTGAGCCACATCTGGGGTATCGACTCAATACGGTGTCACTCAACTCAGATGGTGCGACACCAGGTGCTGAGAGTCATACCTGCTCTGGACTGGCCTCAAGCGGCTTCGGAGAAAAGAACGTCATCCCGTCACACACCAATGCGAACAACTCCCTTCACCAGTCTCCAGAAGCGATGAAAGAGGAAAAGGCCTCTGTTGCTGATGAAACGACCGAGGCGATTGAGAAGTTGGCACGCCTTGACAAAGAGCATGATAGCGATATCATCCTTGCTAACTACCTCTCCTATCAAGCCGCATTCCGGGTGCAACCGTATATCAGACATCAGCCGTCTGAGAAGGTAGCGTTCTTAGAAGAACTGGACAAGCAGGTAAAGACATACATCCGTGCCTATCAGCAACATACACCAGACGGGAGAGATGATTGTTCAAACCGATCTAGTTCGTTTCAAAACGGTCAGCACACGCAGCCAGGCCGGTGAATGGGATTGGGACAGCAACGAAGGACGCGAGTTGGTCTACTTGAGCTCAACAGATGCGTTACTCAGCTCGCGTTGCGCCGTCTTTTGTCGGGAAGCCGCTCTCTTCCAGAGGACAAAAACAACCGGAATGAGCACGAGGACGACTGCAAATTGTCAGTTTGACCACTTAGTGACATCTTTCTTGAGAAGTATATAGTATCCTTAAAGAGTTCTATTGATCGTCTCTCTCTAAATTTCTCATTCCTCTCACTCTAGTCTATCATCCTTTCAAAAATCGCGTTTGACAAGAAGTGCTTATTTTTGTACAATACTCTTCAGGCGTGGTGTTAATTCCAGTGTGTACGACCTTCTTGATCCGTTAATCCATCAAGGAGATTCATAACCCATGTCGGAACCCATTGGCGCTTCGCTGGTGCGAATTCGCACGAAAGCTGGTAGCGTGGCGGGTGCAGGCTTTCTTGTTGGTAAACGTCACGTTCTCACCTGCGCCCATGTCGTTGCGCAAGCACTTGATCTGCCTAAAAATGCTATTGATCAACCGTCGTCAACAGTGAGCCTGGATTTTCCACAGCTTGCCTCGCATACAATGTTCACCGCCGAGGTGGTCTACTGGTATCCAGAGCAGGGTGATGGTCGGGGTGATATAGCAGGCCTGAAACTGCTCGATAAGCCACCAGTCGGCGCAGAGGCGATTCACTTTGCCCCGGCAGACCAGATCTGGGGACATCCCTACTGTGCCTTTGGCTTTCCCACTGGACAGGACGATGGAGTGTGGTCCGAGGGGCGTCTCTTGGAGCGGCAAGGGACCAACTGGATTCAGCTCGTAGATGACAAGATTCCAGGCTTTGCCATCATAAGAGGTTTCAGCGGCGCACCGGTGTGGGATAGGCAATTACAGGGCGTCGTGGGGATGATCGTTACCTTCATCGAACAGCCCGGCTTAAAGGTGGCGTTTGCCATCCCGTACGATGTGTTAATAGAGGAATGGCAGGAGCTTAGGGATGTCGTGCTCCCGCTAGTTCCGCGCAACCCTTACAAAGGACTCCATGCCTTCACCGAACACGACACCGGTGATTTTTTTGGACGGAATAGCCTCATTGACGAATTGGCGGCAAAAGTGGAAACCGCTCTGACTCGCAAACAGAAAGAAGGCCAGTGTGCACGCCTGCTGGCTGTGATTGGACCCAGTGGCTCGGGTAAATCGAGTGCTGTGATGGCGGGACTGCTCCCGTCTCTGCGGGACGGTGAGGTTTTCAACAGCGAAGAGTGGGTGTACCTCGACCTGGTATTTCCGGGAGAACATCCCCTCAATGCCCTCGCCGCATCACTCGCAAAGCAAAAGGAGTTGTCAGCCAGGGGTGCCGTCTCTCTTAAAAAGGATCTTATACTTCCCGATGCAAGCAGCCTGCACCTGCTCGTTTGTCAACTCGCGGCATCCCCGCAGCAAAGAGTGGTCCTGATAGTGGATCAGTTCGAGGAAGTGTTCACCCTCACGACCGATGAAGCGGAACGGGGGCACTTCTTTGATCTACTGACCACAGCAGTGGAGCAGAGTGGCCCCCTGTTCGTCATCCTCACACTGCGAGCAGACTTCTATGACCGGCCCATGCACTATCCTAAGCTGTACCGACTGATCGACGACCACAAAGTCTCGGTATTACCCATGGAGAGGGATGATCTGCGCAAGGTGATCGAAGGGCCAGCGAACTTGTCGGATGTGAAACTGACCTTCGAGAGAGGGCTGGTTGATGAGTTGCTCCTCGAAATGCAAGGGCAAAGCGGGGCCTTACCGTTGTTAGAGTTCACGCTCGATCAACTGGTTCAACGCCGCAACGGGCGCCAGTTGACTCTGCAAGCCTACCGTGAGATGGGCGGCGTCAAAGAAGCATTGTCTCAGCATGCCGAGGAGACCTTTAAAGCACTGCCTTCCGACGAGCATCGCCAGATGGCGCAAGACATATTTTTGCGCTTAATCGAGCCTGGAGGCACCGAGCAGGACACTACACGCCGTCGTGCGGCACGCGAAGAGTTCGAGCGAGCCGATTCCCAGCAGGCACAGCAGATGCAGCAGACGCTGGAGGCATTCATCAGAGAGCGTCTGCTGACCACCAACCAGATCAATGACATTGCCATCATTGAAGTGAGCCACGAGACGCTGATTCAGAAATGGGATCGACTGGCAACGTGGCTGGCAGAGTGGCTGCGTGATAAGCGTAACGATATCCTTATTCAGCAGTCCTTGAGTAAAGATGCCGAAGAATGGAAGCGGCAGAATCGGCCCAGAGATCGGCTGTATCGTGGCGCCCAGCTCAAAGAAGCCCAGGAGTGGGCCAGGCGTGATAGTCCAAGCAAGGAGGAGGTGGCCTTTCTAAAGGCCAGTGCGACTCAGCGAACCCTGTCGCTCGTGGGCCTTGTCGTCGTAGTTCTCTTGCTAATCTCTTTGGCTGGGGTAGCCGGGTGGTTCGCTCTTACGCGGCCCCACGACCCGACACTCGTCACGACGCTCCAGGATAGTGTGAGCGGATCATTGCGCTATTGCATTGACAATGCTCCCTCGGGAAGCACGATCAGGTTTGCCCAGGGTATGAGAGGAATCATTGAACTGACAGGGGGCGGTCTGGCGTTCGCAGGCGGCAAGCAGCTCACCATTGCTGGTCCAGGAGCAAACCAATTGGCGATCAGCGGCAGTAACCTTGATGCTATCATTCACATATCCAAAGATGCCAAGCTCGACATCTCTGACCTGAGCTTCAAAAACAGTGAGACGGTTAATGACGCCTTCCTCTTCAATGAAGGCACCCTCACTCTAACCAACAGCATCGTCTCGAACAACAAGACAACCGCTGGCGGCGCCATCTTCGTCAATAGCGTTTCAAGTGGTGGTAACAGCCTCGGCGGTGGCATTGAAAATAGAGGCATCCTTACTGTGATCAATAGCATCATCTCAAACAATTCATCAAGCGGTGACCCAGGGGACGGCCTAGGTGGTGGCATCGAAAATGAGGGCCAGCTCGCTGTGATTCATAGCACCTTCTCGCGCAATTCAGCTAGCAGCTACGATGGTGGTAACAGCTTCGGTGGCAGCATCGACAATTATGGCCGGCTCACCGTGACCAGCAGCACCTTCTCGAACAATTCAGTTAGCAGCACCAGCGGTGGCAAGAGCGAGGGTGGCGGCATCTTCAACCACAGTCATGGCACCCTTACTGTGACCAGCAGCACCTTCTCGCACAATTCAGCTAGCAGTAGCGGTAATAACGGCTTGAGTCAGGGTGGCGGCATCGAAAATGACGGCAAGCTCACCGCGGTCACCAGTACCTTCTCGAACAATTCAGTTAGCAGCACCAGCGGTGGCACGAGCCTGGGTGGCGGCATCTTCAACTCCGGTTATGGCACCCTCATGGTGACCAGTAGCACCTTCTCAGACAACTCGGCAAGCGGCAACAAGGAGGGCTCCGGCGGTGGTATCGAAAATGATGGTTCCCTCACAGTGACTGTCAGTACCTTTGTGCGCAATTCGGCGAGTAGCAACCAGGATGCCTTCGGCGGCGGCATCGACAACTACGGCTCCTCTGCTATCATTCGTTTTTGCACTATTTATAGCAATATGTCAGAAGAAGGCGGCGGTATTTGGACCGATCCAACAAATAGAAATCAGATGAATATAAGCAGCAGTATCATTGCTGCGAATAGCGCTAATAGCGCTCAGAATGGCCCTGACATTTCGGGCTCGCTGATCTCAGGTGGCTATAATCTGCTCACGAACGTTGCTGGGGTCACCGGGCTAGATGCCAGAACTGATAAGCGAGTGACGCTCTCTGACCTTAAGCTAGATCCTACACTACGTAACAATGGTGGACCCACCCAGACCCTCACGTTGCTGCCAGGAAGTCAGGCTATCGATGCTGTTCCTCGGCAGGCATGCAGTATCACCGTCACTGATGTCTCTGGTCACACTGTGACGATCACCACGGACCAGCGCGACAACCCTCGACCAGATGGATCGGAGAATGCATGCGATATCGGGGCATATGAATCATCGTATCAGGGTTGAGATGTTGCTTCTTCCTCCTTTCCGGTCCAGCACACCGTCACGTCGAAATTGGCTCATGAAAGCGTATTCGGCGCTCGGCGAGGCGATAACGGCTCTGGCGACGGTACTCAATTTCACACCAAAGCTTATCTCGATCTCATCTGGTTTGTTCCCAATGCTACGAAGTTTCTCGACAACGCTTTTTGTGACTGGCAAGAGGTTATTGAGCGCTTCCTCTAGCGTCTCTTTCGCCTTTTATTCACTGTCAGGATTTGAATAATAAACACAGATGCGTACCTGATGAAAGGAACAATCCATGCGAGAGCCACAGGGCTTTCCAATTCTAATAGACGGAACACTGACCAGTAAGAACGAGATCCAGGGCCTGGTCGTACTCAGCGTCAAAATAGCGCATCTGTCGAGGGACATTACGAACCCCAATGCGATCCATGAGGCTCAAGACCGCACTATTGAGCTGAGCGAGGAGACTGGGGGGAGAGCCGGTACGTGGTTGACAGGCATCTTCTCCCAATGTCACATCACGACGCCAAGGCAACCGATTTTCAATCGCCCAATGATCCCGCACCAGAGCTAACATGCAGGGGGCTGGGGCTTGTTGCAAGGAAAGACTGTCTCTCGTCCAGAGACGACCTCATGGCGGATCTCTCCCGTTTTGAGAATGCGTGTCGTGCGTTCTATGCGAAACACCTGTTCAATCCCTTGCCACTCTTTGGCAAACCAGTCGTTCAAGTCAGGGCTACAAATAATCTGGCGATGTTCCAGTCGCCCATGCCCTTTATCCCACGTTTCTGCCTCCTGCCATCGTCGAGGGTCGGGAGGACGATCTTCAAAGAGATCAGCGATATCTTCTTTGAGGGTCGGTTGGTTGTCTGTGGCAATGAGGAGATACTCTCCTTGCAGCCGCTTCACTTGCGCACAAAACTCCCGTTGAGTATGCAGAGCGTCGAGGCTGAGAATACGCCCTTTCACGGTCTCTGGAGGTAATAAGGGCTTGAGTTGGCTGATCTCATTGTGCTTTTCTTGCACGTTGCCATGGCAGAGCACCCTTGCGGTGCTCACCTCATACCAACTGAGTGGATGGACTGGATGGGCTTGTTTGCTGGTGGCCCGAAGCGCTTTGCCATCAATGGCCAGATGCCAATGATCGGCTTTGCCCTCGGGAGTTAACAAGCGACTGGGTTCGTCTCCACAACGGCTTTGTGCCTCCCAGCGCTCAAAGAAGGCAGAGAGGATCTCATCGAGTTGCTTGCCATCAATCTTTGCTACCACGTTACAATCGGTCATCTGGCAGGGCATGCTGCTTCGCTTGAGCCCGAAGCGCTCAACCAGAGCCACACGACGATGACGAATCCATTCGGTGGCTCCGCTCAATGTCTTTTGCCCTGCCAATTTGGCCAGGATCATCAAGCACAGAAGCAACGCCAATGAATAGCGTTTGCCTTGACTACGCCTGGGATCAGTGATGCCTTGCAACGCCTCGTACAGGGAAACGACCGGAAAGCTTTCCAGATCGGTGACGGGGGATGTTTGAGTCGGCAATGTTGTATAGTCCAGAGAGAGTTCTCCTTGTGAATCTTGAGATTTTTGGTATTCTACAGGGAAAACTCTTCTTTTTCACCCCCTTCTCCAGAATTGGAAAGCCCTGGCGAGAGCCAGCAGTAAGATGCATATTTCTTCCACGTAACGTATACTACAAGAGAAATGTTTCTCTCATAAAACTTGCATGCACACAGAAAAGCGGGTCCATATGCCACGAACAATTCTCAATGCCGAATTAGCAGAGTTAAATAAACAGATTATTCACCTTGGGACACTCGTCGAAACGGCTCTGGAGCAGGCGCTTGAGGCGCTTAAGACGAAAAACCTGGCCACGTGTGGGCTGGTGATCGCCTCGGAAACATTCGTCGACGAGACACGCGTCAAGATCGAACAGCAGGCGTTTCGACTCCTCACCTTGCAGCAGCCGTTGGGGAGCCGCGATCTACGCTTCGCCACCTCGGCAGTGGTGATCGCTGGCGACCTGGAACGCATCGGCGATGGAGCAGAGGGGATCGCTGAACTTCTCGTACGCATGGCACATCCCCAGCAGGAAAATCGGGGTGAGGCGGCTGCCGTTCCAGCATCCACGCTCGCTGCCGCGCCTCGCGCGCCTTTATCTACGCTCACCGAAGACTCCATTCTGAAGGGCGTACTCGAACTGGGTCAGGAGGCGCATCGCGTACTGGCGGGAACCGTCAAGGCATTCGCGGCGCGCAATGCGCAGGCGGCTCGCTATATCTGGGAAGAAGACGACGTTGTGGATGTACGCTATCACATGGTGCGCCACGACCTGATGACGATGATGGAGGGCGAGCACGCCCTCCCCGCCCTGACGCACGATGCTTTGATACTGCAACGCATGACCTACTACCTGTGGATCGCTCATAATCTGGAGCGCGTGGCGGACCACTGCACCAATATCTGCGAGCGCATCGTCTTCTTTCTCGAAGGCGACAGCACGATTACTCCCACCAGGGAGTAGGATTAAAGTGAAAACTTGCTAAAGAAGCTCCATATAACCTCATTGGCGGTGATCACGTGCGTCGTGCCGGGCTGCCCAGCCCAGGTATGAGCGCCGTCGCTGATACGGTAGTGCCTGACGATGGTTCCAGCGGCGCAATGCGTCCACTCGATCCCCGTGACATCGCCCTTCTGGAAAAACTGGGTGGAATTACCCGTGCACCGGTCGTTCTTCAGCCAGACGCTCAAGTAGTCCTGCACCGATGCCATACGCCGGGCGGGATTACCGTCGTAGGGCGCGAGGGTATCGGTCAGGCCATGAATCTCCAGCGAGGCCATAGGGCGCGTGGTGTTGCAGGCGCCGAAGGGATAGTAAGCGCCCGAGACCGTGGCGATTGCAGTGATCCGATTCGAAAGGGCACAGGCCACACGATAAGCCATACCCGCGCCGAGCGAGATACCCGTCACATAGACGCGATGCGTATCGATGCAATAGTTTTTCGCCAGGCTATTTAGCATATCGCGGGTAAACTGCACATCGTCGGCGTCGCCGGTCGGCCCAAAGGCCCCCACGCCGGCATTCCACGATGGCGGATCGTCAACGCCCTGTGGATAGACCAGCACAAAACCGTACTTATCCGCCGTGGCGTCCATCTGCGTGCTCTTCTCCATAATCTGAGAGGTCCAGCTATACCCGTGGTAACTAATCACCAGCGGCTGCGGCTGCCGTCCATACGATGGCGCCAGGTGTACCAGAAACGTTCGCTGCAGGCCGCCCGAAGTGATCTTATCGGTCGCATCACCAGCCGCGTGTGCTGGCGTTTTGCAAGTTATAGGAGGGAGGGTAGGACCAGCCGCTGGCAAGAGGGAGAAGTGTTTCTGCCCCCCCGCCGACCAGGTGTTGATCATATACGCAAAAACGCCGAGCACAATGATCATCGAACAGATTATTCCGATCAACCCCACACGGCGCCGCACAGTGTCAGACATACGATGTAAATTCCTCTATCTTCTTCATAGTCAGGAACCGGACCGCTCGACCCCTGGACGTACATGCTATACTCTTACAAAAAATGGATGCAGTAGGGATGGGGCTTGCTCCCATCCTGGTCTCCGAACACGCCGTTGCGTGGCTTGATCGCGCTGCCCGAGCCGGATGGGGACAAGCCCCATCCCTACTGAAGAGATACTGCACCCATTTCTGGAGAACCACAGTAGTTATGCACGATATACAGACAAACGTTTTACCTGTCAACGCGCACCATCCCGATCCAGCCAGTATCGAGCGAGCAGCCGCGCTCCTGCGTCACGGGGAACTCGTCGTCTTTCCGACCGAGACGGTGTATGGCCTGGGCGCTGATGTGTTGCAGACAGCCGCCGTCGAGCGCATTTTCACCGCCAAAGGGCGTCCGTTCAGCGATCCATTGATTGTCCATATCGCATCTGAAGATACGCTAGCGATGTTGACGTCCAGCATTCCTCCCCAGGTGCGCCAGCTCGCAGACGCATTCTGGCCGGGTCCGCTCACATTGATCCTGCCGGCGCGTGTACCGGGGCTGATCACTGCGGGCTTAGAGACCATCGCGGTGCGCATGCCGCGTCACCCTGTCGCGCTGGCGCTCATTCGTGCGCTCGGCTCGCCCATCGCGGCACCAAGCGCCAATCGCTTCATGCACGTCAGTCCCACCACAGCGCAACATGCCCTGGCGGACCTCGCCGGGCGCGTGCCGCTTATACTGGATAGCGGTCCCTGCACAGTCGGCGTCGAATCGACGATTCTTGACCTCTGCGCCGATGTGCCCACGATTCTGCGTCCCGGCGGCATCAGTCTAGAGGCGCTGCGCACCATTGTACCGGACGTACAACCACCACATAGACGTTCTACCACTTCTTCAAACGAAGCACCAGACGAAAAAGCACAGAAGGCGCCGGGACAGTTACTTATCCACTATGCCCCCGCTGTACCAACGTATCTCTTCGAGGGCGCGGCGCATGCTATGCGCACAAGCATGCTGGCCGAGGTACGCAAACGCCAGCAGCAGGGCAAGCATGTAGGCGTTCTGATCGCGGACGAAGACCTCGCCACATTTCAAGAAACCGGTGCCTTTATCTATACGCTCGGCGGCGCACCTGAACAGATCGCCGCCCATCTCTTCGCCGGTCTGCGCACACTGGAAGAGGCAGGAGTGCAGGTGATCCTTTGTCGCAGCTTTGGAGAGCAGGGACTCGGTCTCGCCGTGCGCGATCGCTTACTCAAAGCGGCTGGCGGTAAAGTCGTGTATGTATGAGTGGCTCATCTTCTCTGAAGATGGTGGATCTTTAGCGCGATCTGAAGGGAGAGACGCAGTTCGGAGTCCTCAAGGGAGCGGCCCAAGATGGCCTCGATGCGATCGAGGCGGTAGAGCAGGGAGTTGCGATGCAGATGCATAACGCGCGCCGTCTCACTCAGGTTGCCGTTGCAACGGAAGAAGCCCTCCAGGGTCTCCACGAGGGTGCCATCGTTGCGCGCATCGTGAGCGAGGAGGGGGCCGAGCATCTCCTGATAGAAATCGTCCAGCTCTTCCTGACCATCGAGGTGAAAGAGCAGGCGGTAGACGCCCAGGTGCACAAAAGAGTGCAGCTTCCCCTCGCCAAAGAGGCGGCGTCCGATCTCTAGAGCCTGCTGCGCCTCGCGGAACGACTGCGGTATCCCTTGCAGGTTTTTTGCAATACGCCCGATGCCACAGGAATACAGTGGGAGATCGAAGCTACGTGCTGGAACCACACGCGCATGCACACGTTCAAGGCGCGAAAACAGGTTGTTTTCACTTCCATGCTCATCCTGCATCATACCCTCCACATCTTGCAAGGGCAGCAGGGCGATGATACGGCGCACTTCGCTCAAGAGCCAGCAGCCCGGCCAGTCGCGCAGAAGTTCGTCGCGCACGCGCTTGCTCCATTGAGCGGGTGAACCACTATCCTGGTAATCTGGCTCACCGGGCGAGACCTCGAAGATTACTACAACCTGCGAAGGAACCAGGTCATAACCCAGAATACGAGCGCGGGCCAGCATCTCTTCGGGCTGCTGATAGTGTCCCTGGAGTACATCGGTAAATGCCTCCACCTGGTATCTGCTCTCGACCTCGCTGCGTTCGCGCTCGCGCGCAAACTCCAGGGCCAGGATGGGAGCCACCTGTCCCAGAATGATACGCTCCAGATAATCGAAGTCGCTCTCGCTGCCGATCAGGGAGAGATAGCCGACGACCTCGTGACGAATCAGAATGGGCTCTACAACGCGTGTCAGACCATGGTTTCTGAGCGTCTCGTCGGTCAGCGGAATTGGCAGCAGCAGCATACCGGCGTCGAGGGGCGCAGATTGGAAGCGCACGTGCTGATCGGCATCCTGCACAACCACCCACTTATTGCGGCTGTTGGCAAGATGCTCGCAGACACCGCGCATACCCGCGCCCTGTACGCTTAATTGCATCAGAGAGTGGGCGATCTCGGTAGCCTTACGCTCGGTCTCGCCGCGAAAGCTCACAACAAAGGTAATCATCTCGCGCGCGATCTCTTCGAGCGTCAGAGACGTTGGCAGCAGAATCAGAGGAAGGTGCAGATGCTCAGCAATAGAGATTGCTTCATCGCCGAGAGCATCAGAAGATGGCGCGGCAACAGCCACCGCTGCAACGCCCGCTTTCTGCAAAGTCTTGAGCAGACTCGGCAGCGTCACATCGAGACGACGCAACTGGGAAAGAGCCAACAGAGCGAGTTCTCCCCCCTGCAAGCTCTCGAATGCAGGCAGGCGTGCCCGCATAGAACACGCCCATGTCACGCGGCGCTCCAGACCACCACTACCGGCCACCAGTTGTGCATCGCGGGAGGCAAGCAGCGCGAGAATATTGCGGACAGAAGCCGATGATATTGAGGGAGGCAGACTGCTGCTCGTCATATCGCGCTCCGCGAAACGCGGCGCCTAGCGCCGTGTCGTAGATGTAGCGGTAGCACTTCCTGCTTTCTGGGCCTGACGCTGCTTCTCTTTCATTTTCTTTGCCTTCGCCAGGTGCTTATGCCATGCCACACGTTTAGTCTTGTTCATTAGAATAGTTTCCTTTCAAATCTTTACTGCTCTTCCGAATCAGTGTTGCCCTCGAAATCGATCTCGGTCATATCGTCGCTCTCGTCACCGCCATCGTAATACTCGTCATCGTTGCCAAGCTCATCATCGTCCTCACGATCGCGCAGCATGGTGTCCTTGATGTAGGCACGGATTGTGTCGCCGCTGCTGCCCTGGGATGGGAAACTCACGCGGCCCACCATACTGGGATGCTGGTACTCTTCGCGGATAATCAAGCGTACCTGCCCATTCTCTTTATAGAGAATAGCGGCGGCGTAACGGTTGCCATTCTCCATGAAACTAATCAGGCGATTTGCCAGGCGCGGCTCGATCTGCCCGATATCCTCTCCAGCAGTATTGCGCACCAACAGCGTGTGGCCATTTACATAAAGCTGGACCCGATCGCCTACGCCAACCTTCGCCAGCACAGAGTTCGGCGCGAGGTTGATCAGTTCGGTCACACCGGTCTTGCCAGTTTCCTCGATGAAGAGCCTGGGATCAATGCGATCGGCCCCGCCATGACTCTGCACGGCTGACTCTTCGAGCTGCGCCAGGCGGTCTAGATTTTTCTTGGCGATAATGTTTTTGGGACTGTACTTCAACGTCTGCGTATAGGCCTGGCGGGCCTCCGTATATTGTCCCAACTCACTCAGAGCCTTGCCAAGACGATTAAAAGCATCGGGCTCGTAGGGGAAGATATTCAAGATATTCCTGTTGGTAGAAACAGCCTCCTCCCACTGACCTTCCTGTGCCTGTTTGACTGCTAGATCAGTCCATTGTTTTTTCAATCGCGCCTTTTCCTCAGCCGATTGCGCTTGAGTCATCAATGCCTCCTCCTCTGCGACAGATAGGAATGTCAAACTTAGTGAGCTTATTATAGCGCAACAATGCAACCCTGCAAGGACCACGCCGTCGCTCGCTCGATATGCACCTTCACCATGTCTCCGGGCTGAACAATACGAGCAGGCTCATCAGGGGTGGGCTGGGGAAAGAATACCAGTTTATTGGCGCGGTTGCGTCCCTTCCACTGCTGGCGTCCGCGCGACGTATTCTCATCCTCGACCAGAACCTCCTCTTCGCGACCTACATAAGACTGATTTAGCTCAAGGGCGATCCGGGCCTGTACATCCTCCAGAGCGTGCAGGCGCCGCTTCTTCTCCGCCGCCGGGACATCATCCTCCCAGCGAGCCGCCACCGTTCCCGGACGCACTGAGTAAGCGGCCACGTGTACTACATCGAAATGAATGCGTTCAAGAAGATCGAGCGTATGCTGGAACTCCTGCTCCGTCTCGCCGCAGAAGCCGACGATGATATCGGTTGATAGCGTAATCATGGGCCACAGCTCGCGCACCCGCGCAATCCGTTCGCAGTACTCATCGAGTGTATAGCCGCGCTTCATGCGCTTGAGCACGGCGTCATCGCCGGACTGGACCGGAATGTTCAGGTGTTCACAGACCTTCGGCAGGTGGGCCATGCGCTCAATCATGCTATCGGTCATATGGCGGGGATAAGATGTCATAAAGCGAATACGCCCCAGACCCTCGATCGAGCTCAGGTCCGTCATCAGGTCGGCGAGGTCGGGCCTCTCCGGCAGATCCAGACCATACGCCTCGACGGTCTGACCCAACAGCGTCAACTCCTTCGCGCCCTTCCCGACCAGCGAGCGCGCCTCCATCATCAGTTCATCGATGGGGCGACTGCGCTCCCGCCCACGGCGATACGGCACGATACAATACGTACAAACCTTGTTGCACCCCAAGACTATAGGAAGCCACGCCGTCGGGCTGGCCTTAGCGGGCTCGATCTTCGTCGGGTAGTGCGCGATGCGATCGCCGGGCTTCGGAGTGATCGCCATTGGCAGGACTGTATGCTTCCCCTTCGAGCTGATCGAGGTTGCGAAGGTCGGCAGAACAGGAGCGGTGGGAACGGGTTCGTCGACGCCGGGCACAAAGTCGAGATCAGGCATGAAATCGACATCGAGGCAGCCCGCGCCCGAGATCGGCGTCCAGCGTTCCTCCAGGAAGCGCGGCAGGATATCGGCCTGCTCCACCTTCATAAAGAGGTCGATATGTGGGTAGCGCTGGCTCAGCGCGTCGATCGTCTTCTGATTGCCGATCATGCAGCCCATCATCGCCACCAGCAGGTCGCTGCGTTGCGCCTTCGCCTGTTTGAGCAGGGCCAGTTGGTTATGCGCCTTCTCTTCAGGGGCATGGCGTACGCTGCAGGTATTGAGGACCACGAGGTTGGCCTGGTCCATCCCGCTCTCCTCCCAGCCCATCTCGTCGAGCAGCGTCTGAATGCGCTGAGAATCGGCCTGGTTCATCTGGCAGCCAACCGTCCAAATATGGTATTTGCCGCGTGGAATAGTTGTCGTGGTCATAACACAGCCTCGCCTTGAGCAATTAAAATTGAATATGGATAGAATATACGTAGTCAGCGTACCGTTCGCACCCTCTAAGCACGCTATTATACACTACTTTTGTGGGACTGAAAAGTGGGTGATTTCTCAATATCATAAGCTCGGAAAAGAACCTACATCCACTCTGATCAGTCCTTGCGGAAGCCGAGGTCCAGCATCTTCGCTCCATCTGCGAAGACGGCGTCGTAGGATGGAGCGTGCAGTTCCGCGCCGATGAGGTGATGGCCGTTGCGACGCGCGGAGAACACCAGGCACACACCGGCATCATCCGTCCAGCCCGTCTTCACGCCATCGGTGCCCTGGTAGCTGGTGAGCAGCGAGTTAGTGTTGTCCCAGTGGTAGGCATGGGTGTAGAGCGTCGGTTTCACATCGTAGCTCGCCTGACCTACGATCTGGGCGAAGGTGGCGTTGCGCATGGCGTAGTTCGCGACCGTCACCAGGTCAGCGGCGGAGGAATAGTGGTTCCCGTTGCCGAAGCCATGCGGATTGTCATAATGGGTATGGGTCAGGCCGAGCGCCTGCGCCTTGCGACTCATCATGGCCACAAAGTTATCCACCGAACCGGCGACGGTGCGCGCGAGGACGATCGAGGCATCGGTACCAGAACGCAGCATGAGGCCGTAGAGCAGCGTGTGCAAGCGGAAATAATCGCCAGCCACGAGTCCGGCGGTGCTGGCCCCGGCTGGAACCTGACCGAGATCGGACTGCTGCACCGTCACGCCCTGATCGAGATTGGCGTTTTCGATCGCTACGATGGCGGTCATGATTTTGGTCGTGCTGGCAATGGGGAGTTGTTGTGCGCTATTCATGCTGTAGAGCACACGATCCGTATCGGCATCGATCAGATAGGCAGCCATGCCACTGACAAAAGGTGCCGGAGTTGGAGACGGTGAAGGCGTTGGCGATGGCGTCGGTAAAGGGGTGGGCATCGGCGATGGTGTCGGCGTGATCAGCCCGAACGCGGTCTCGATGCTGGGCAGGGCCGGCGAGACAAAAAAAGCGGCCAGCGCGGCAATCACGATCATTATCACAATCACTACGACAAGGACTACACGTTGCGCCATGTTCCACCTACATTTCTATCCTCTGTTACGAGGCATCTCAAACGCACCCTGATAGTATTAGCGAATTAAAAAGGAAATGCTAACAGGATAGGATGTTTTTCTCTCTTCTGTTGTGCACAGCTCCAGCAACTTTTCCGTGTTAAAGGTGCATGCAGCTTGCGCTACAGCGTTTCCTTTGCTACACTGCTTCTTACCGGGGATGGCCCACCTGAGGGCCATGACTATTCTCTAAAGAAGACTCAGCCCATGAACTCACAGAGATGCTCTCGCGTTCAGCAGCCAGTCAGTAAAGAAGGTTTTATGCTACAGGATAATCCACATTCCTCTACGAATGCTTCCCAGGACCAGGCACCGAATGCCTCCTTTGACGCCCTCTCCACGCTGGTTACAGAAGGGGTCGCATATATGGAACAGACCATGTCGCGCTTCATCCAGGACATGCAGACACTCTGTCTCATCGAGTCGCCCTCAGACGATACACCCGGCCTCAACGCGATGGCGCAACAGCTCTCGACGCTGTTGCAGCGCGTGGGCATGCAGAGCACCATCATCGAACATGCACGCGGAAACGCTATTCTGGGGACAATGGTTGGCGATAATCCGGCGGCTCCTGCTTGTCTCCTGCTCGGCCATCATGATACAGTCCACCCCGTCGGCGTCGCGCATGGGCGCGTACGACTCGAGGCCGAAAGGTTCTACGGGCCGGGCACAGTGGATATGAAGGTGGGACTGCTGCAGGGCGTCTACGCGCTAGAACTATTGAAGCAACAGGGCTATAGAGACTTCAACAGGATTCTCTTCCTGTCTGTGCCGGACGAAGAGATCTCTACCCGCTACCATGTGGATCTGATCAGACGCGTCGCCCAGGAGCATCCGATCGTGCTTGGACTGGAGGGAGCGCGCTCTGTAGGCACCGTGGTTATTCGGCGTAAGGGGTGCACACACTATAAACTCACCGCCGAAGGGCTGGCAGCCCACGCGGGTAGTAGTCCCGAGAGAGGGCGCAATGCTGTGCTGGAACTGGCGCACCAGATCATCCAGGCACAGAGTTTCATGGGTTGGCGCGAAGGGTTTACTATCAACGCGGGACCCATCAAAGGCGGCTCGTGGGCCAATATCGTCTCCGACTACGCCGAGATTTTCTTTGATATCCGCTTTCTCCGCCCGGAAGATCGCCTCGCCGCCGAGGAGCGCTGGCATGAACTGCTCCAAAACAAACTTGTGCCAGGCGTCAAACTCACCCTGAGCGCCCAGCCAGACTCGATGGAGCCGATGGTAGCTACCGAACAGAGCCTCGCCGTTGCGCAGCAGGTTCGCTTGATCGCCGAACGCATCCTCAACACTCCATTTGACCCGGAAACACGAGGCGGTGCCTCGGATTGCTGCAACACAGCGGCGGAAGGCTGCCCGACGATCGACGGCCTCGGCGCTATCGGCGGCGGCGCACACACCTCCGAGGAGTACGTACTCTTGCAACCAATTCCGAGTCGCGTTGCCCTGCTGGCAGGTCTGATCGCAGCCGAGACACTTTTGTACTAACACATGAGTTCCACACGGAACTTTTTCCTATCGTATCACTTTCGTAGAGCCGGACGTACTACATATAAGGGTCGCTTTTTGCACCTTCATGAACAAGATACAACGGTCTTATCCCACGGGCATTTATTGTTTGTCAACGCAAAGTTCTTATGTCAGTTCTTCGCTGAGAGTAAGCATCCGTATGTTTGAATATATGCATTTAGGAGGCAACTACAATGAGTAATCAACCCTACTCACCCGATCCTCGTAGGCAGAACTACCAGCAATCGCCCGATCAGCCGCCCCCTGGAAACCAGGGCTACGCGAACCACGCAGCGAGGTCATCTAACTATGGCGGAGCATACGAACAGAGCCAGTATGAGAACTACGTGGACCCTGCGGGCAACCAGGTCGAGCAGCGCCAGCAAGTCTTCGAAGATAAAAATCAGAGCCGGGCGAACACTGGCTACTGGATCACTACCATCACTTACTTTATCCTGGGCGTGCTAGAGATCATCCTGCTGCTCCGGCTCCTCTTCCGCCTGCTGGGCGCGAATCAATACAACAGTTTCATTATGTTCCTGTATAACCTGAGTCACATTTTTGTTGGCCCTTTCAACGGCATCTTCAACGATCAGACCCTGGGTAGAAGCGGCGTCTTCGAAACGTCGACCCTGATCGCCATGCTCGTGTACGCACTGATCGCCTGGGGCATCGTCTCGCTGGGCAGGATCGTATTCGCCCCCATCCAGTCGAGCCGCCAGACCATGACGACGACGCGCCGTAGACGCTATTAGCCTGCCTCCACCGATGGGAGGCTTCTTGCTCAGGAGCCGGAACGCCAGGAGGGCGATCCAGCCCCAGCCGATGATGATTGAGAGTCGTTGAAAAAGCCCAGCCGGCCCGTTTGGATTGAGAGATGCAACCAGATCCGTCATGATGAAGAACACGACGACCAGGATGCCTGTCGCAAGGGAATAGAAGACCCAGCCGCGCCACGCGGGATCACCTGCGAAGCGCCGTGCCAGCACAAAACAGACTGCAGGCAGCGTGATCTGTCTCATAATCAACGTCTCAAAACATTCTTGATTCCATGGGTGCGTGAGACGTACGGAGAAAGTGAGACAGATTCGTGTGAGGGCACTCAGTAACTGTGACCTCCCTGTGAAACCCCTCTCTTACACTGCACAGTGGAAAGGTGGCGCTATGTAGTGCAGCACACCCCTTTCGGCTTAAGCTATTCCCCCTGAGTATCCCAATCACTCAGGGAGGGGAGAGATCTCGCGATGAGAACGAAATTATTGGCAGGATTGTTTGCCATTGCCTCTGTTGGATATGTAATGAATTAAATAAAGAGGAAAAACAATGAACAAGATTCTCGTAACTTATGCCACGCGCGCTGACTCGACGAGCGAGGTGGCAACATGTGTGGCCGAAGTGCTGCGCGCCGAAGGAGCGACTGTGGATGTGCAACCTGTCGGGACCGTGCACGCAGTGAATAACTATGACGCCGTCGTCATCGGCAGCGCTATTCGTATGGGCCGCTGGCTGCCCGAGGCGGTAGCCTTCGTCAAGGCGAACCGCGACACGTTACGCCACATCCCGACCGCCTACTTTCTAGTCAGTGGCTTTCTCCACGAAGAGACACCAGAGATAAGGCAGACGGTGCTAGCCTATCTCGACCCGGTGCGCGCGCTTCTCGAACCGACCAGCATCGGCCTGTTCGCGGGCAAGATGGATTACCACAAGCTGTCATGGCTCGACCGGACTATTGCCCGGAAGGTGATGCCCGAGGGAGACTGGCGCAACTGGGAAGCTATTCGCGCGTGGGCGCACGATCTGCTGCCAGGTCTCGTCCAGGTGTGATGGTTTATATGAGAGAAACTTTTTTTCAAGAGGACTTTGGAGCACATCATGCAAAGATCACTCATAACGCAGACCTCTCCAGACGTGCAGGCGACGGAGATACATAGCGTTCCGCTCAAAACGCTGTTTGAGCGGCTGCAGAGCAGCGAGGAGGGCCTGACAGGTGTGGAGGCGCGCAAGCGACTGGACACCTACGGCCCCAACGAGACGACTGGCAAGAAACGGCGTTCGGGCCCAGTGCAGTTCTTGCGCCTGTTCTTGAATCCGCTTGTCGCTATCTTGCTGCTCGCCAGCGTGGTCTCGGCGATTCTGGGTGATCGGATCAACGCCAGCATTATCATTGCCATTGTGCTGCTCAGCAATATTCTTAATTTTGTCCAGACATACCAATCGCAGAATGCCGCCGAGAAACTGCGCGCAGGCGTGGCTCCCACAGCAACCGCGCGACGCGATGGCGCCTGGGCGGAAATTCCACGCCGCGCCCTGGTGCCGGGTGATATGATCCGTCTCACCGCGGGCGATCTGGTACCCGCCGATGCGCGCCTGACACAGGCAGCCGACCTCCATATGCAGCAGGCCGCGTTGACGGGAGAATCGCTGCCAGTGGAGAAAAACGCCGATGACGTGGACGATCCCGCCGAGAGTTTCGCCGGGGCACACAATAGTGTCTTCCTTGGTACCTCGGTTGTGAGCGGTACCGGGTGCGCGCTCGTCACAGCCACAGGTCGCAACACAGCCTTTGGCGATATCGCCGCGCGTCTTGCCAAACGTCCGCCGGAGACGGAGTTCGAACGCGGCATCAAAGGCTTCGGCCTGCTCATCATGCAGACCGTGTTCTTCCTGGTGCTCTTTATCTTCCTGGTTGGCATCCTTGGTCATCATCAGCCATTCGAGACCGTGCTCTTCGCCGTCTCGCTTGCCGTTGGCCTCACGCCAGAGTTCCTGCCTATGATCACGACGGTAACACTGGGACAGGGGGCCATGCGCATGGCAAAGCAAAAAGTGATCGTCAAACACCTGGAATCGATCCAGAACTTTGGCAGCATCGACACACTGTGCAGCGATAAGACCGGCACCCTGACTAGCGGTGAAACGCAACTCATCGGCTCCCTTGATCTACAGAAGCAAGAAGCTGACCATGTGCTGCTATTCGGCTATTTGAATAGCTCGTACGAGACTGGGATCAAGAGTCCCCTCGATCGCGCTATTTTGCAGCATGGCGATCTGGATATCAGCGCGTACAGCAAGGTCAGTGAGGTCCCGTTCGACTTTGAACGGCGCTGCCTCTCCGTGATCGTGCAACACGAGGATGAACGGCTGCTGATTACAAAAGGTGCGCCGGAAAGTATCCTCCCTCGCTGCTCGTCTTACGAGGTCAACAGCGAGCGCAAACCACTGGATGACACAGACGGCAATGTGCGCGCAGAGTGCGTGAAGCTGTACCAGGATCTGAGTTCACAAGGATACCGCGTCCTCGCCGTGGCCTATCGAACGATCACAAGCCAGGAGACATACGGCAAAGCGGACGAGCAAGCCCTGGTTCTGCTCGGCTTCCTGACGTTCGCCGATCCCCCCAAAGCGGATGTGGCCCAGGTGTTGCAGGCGCTCAGAAACGACGGGGTGCAGGTCAAGATCCTTACAGGTGATAACGAACTTGTCACCCGTCACGTGTGCGAGCAGGTCGGATTGGACGGTGACAGAATCGTACTGGGCAGCGACCTGGATCATATGTCCGACAGTGCGTTGAGCCACGTAGTCGAGCAGGTCAATGTGTTCGCGCGCGTCTCTCCCGCCCAGAAGAACCGTATCATCCTGGCGCTCAAGAGCCGCAGGCACGTGGTCGGCTATATCGGCGATGGCATCAACGATGCCCCTTCGTTACATGCAGCGGACGTTGGCATCTCGGTCTCTACGGGTGTCGACGTAGCCAAGGATGCAGCCTCGATTATCCTGCTCGAACAGAGTTTGCAGGTCCTGCACCAGGGCATCCTGGAGGGGCGCAGGGCATTTGGAAACGTGATCAAGTACTTGCTGATGGGCACCAGTTCCAATTTCGGCAATATGTTCAGCATGGCGGGCGCCTACGTCTTCCTCCCCTTCTTGCCGATGTTGCCAACGCAGATCCTGCTCAACAATTTCCTTTACGACCTGTCCCAGGTGACCATCCCTACCGATCACGTGGACGCGAGCTTCATCAGAAAGCCGCAACACTGGGACATCAAACTGATCCGCAACTTTATGCTCTTCATTGGGCCGATTAGCTCGATCTTTGACTTCCTGACCTTCTTCCTGATGCTGCGCATCTTCTCCGCAGGAGAGAGGCTCTTCCACACCGGCTGGTTCGTGGAGTCCCTCGCCACGCAGACGCTGGTCCTGTTCATCATTCGTACCGCGGGCAATCCGCTGCGCAGCCGCCCGAGCCGCCCTCTGGCAATCACCACGGTCTTGATCGTGGCCATAGGAATCTTGCTCCCATACACTCCGCTTGCCGGTCTGCTCGGTTTCACGCCACTCCCGCCCCTGTACTTCCTCTTCCTGGTGGCGATGACCACGCTCTACTTGCTGCTGGTCGAACTGGTGAAGCGCCGCTTAATGAGGAGATACGCGCAATAGAATGCAAGGAGGTCTCAGGTATAATTTATAGTATCTTCCGTCTCTTTTGCGTGCATGCGATAGCTCAGAACGCTAGAATGGAGAGAGCACATGTTTCGTCTTGATAACAAGGTTGCGCTGGTCACGGGAGCGGGTTCGGGCATCGGCGAGGCGATTGCGCGAGCCTTCGCCATCCAGGGCGCCCAGGTGATCGTTGCCGACATACGGAAAGAAGCCGCCGAGTCGGTCAGCGCGGCCATTCGCGAGGACGGCGGCGTCGCGGACGCACAGGCGCTCGATGTCGCGGACGAAGAGCAGGTCACGTCCTCCTTGCAGACGCTCGCAACGCATCATGGACGCCTGGATATTCTGGTCAATAACGCTGGCGTCAGCCACGTCGGGACGATCCTGGAGACCAGCGTGGCGGATTGGGAACGCGTGATGCGCGTCAACACGCTCGGCGTCTTCTTCTGCGCCCGCGCAGGGGTGCGGCAGATGCTGGCACAGCAGCCGGCAGGAGGCAACATCATCAATATCGCCTCGGTCGCAGGAATGGTCGGCCTGGAGAGCCGCTTCCCCTACAGCACGAGCAAGGGCGCGGTGATCAGTATGACGCGCTCCATCGCCATCGATTTTGTCAAGCGGGGCATTCGCTGCAACGCCATCTGTCCGGGCACGGTCCACACGCCATTTGTAGAGGGCTACCTCGCGCGCAGCTACGCTGGTAGGGAGGACGAGGCGCGCCAACAACTACACGCACGCCAGCCGCTCGGGCGTATGGGACTCCCTGAAGAGATCGCCAACGCCGCAGTCTACCTTGCTTCCGACGAAGCGGCCTTCGTGACCGGTTCGCTGCTGGTGATCGACGGCGGCTTGACGGCAAAGTGAGACAAAACGCTGTGAACAAGACATTTCGAGGAGGAAATGTGTGAGCACTTTTACAGGAAAAGCCGTTCTCGTCACCGGAGCTGGATCGGGGATAGGTTACGCGTTGTGCCGGGCATTCGCTAGCGCCGGGGCCACGGTCGCGCTGAACGATCTCGACGCCACCCTCGCGCAGAGGGCCGCCGGGGAGATCAATAGCACGCTGGAAGTCGAACTGGTCCATCCATACGCGTGCGACGTAGCGGACGTGGATGCGGTCCGCGCGATGTGTCGCCACTTCGCAGAAACAGCCGGACGCCTGGATATCGCGATCGCCAACGCCGGCATCACGAGCTACGGCGCATTCCTGACGATGACACCAGAAGCCTTCGATCGCCTCACGAGCGTCAATCTGCGTGGAAGCCTCTTCACCGCGCAGGCCGCCGCCAGGATTATGATCGACGCCCACATTCCTGGTCGCATCATCCTGATGTCCTCCGTGACCGGCATCCAGCCACACCTGAACCTGGGCAGCTACGGCATCACCAAAGCGGGCATTCGCATGATGGCAAAGACGATCGCGCTGGAGGTCAGCGGCTACGGCATCACGGTTAACGCTATCAGTCCGGGCGCGACGCTCACCGAGCGCACGCTGGGCGACGATCCGGAGTATGAGAGCCACTGGAGCGGCGTCACGCCGACCGGGCGTGTCGGCCACGTTGAGGATATCGTCGCGGCAGCTCTGTTTCTCGCCTCGCCAGAAGCGCGCCACATGACCGGGCAGACCATCGTGGTCGATGGTGGCTGGACCTTGCAGAGTCCCCTGCCAGGGCTCCCACGAGGAGAGCGCATACAAGGACACGATGAAGATGAGCGTCCTGCAGGGGGCTACCATTGATACGAGCGTTCGAGCCCGAAAAGGAGCTAGAGAGTGCCAATAGATCCACACAAACTGCGCAGCCAGCGCCTGCGCGCGGTGAACTACCAGGGAGACGCACTGCGCCTGGGCATGAACTGGACGGACGAGGACCTCGCCAAGCCGCAGGTGCTCGTCGACAGCGCCTACGGTATGGGACATCCCGGCACGTTCCACTTCCGCCCGCTGATCGAAGAGGTCTGCAACGGCGTGTTCGAGGCGGGCGGCAAGCCGGCGGTCTTCACCGTCAGCGATATCTGCGACGGCATTGCCCAGGCGCACGACGGCATGAGTTACTCGCTCGTCTCGCGCGATATCATGACCGCGATGATCGAGATCCACGCCCTCGGGCATCCCCACGACGCCATGGTGCTAATCTCCGGCAACGATAAGTCAGTCCCCGCGCATCTGCTCGCCATCGCCCGCTGCAACCTGCCAGCCATCCACCTGCCCGGCGGCACACAGCTCAATGCACCCGATTACGTGACCTCGAACCAGCTCTGGACTATGGGGATGTCGGTCGAGCGCGGCGAGCTCTCGCACGAGGACTTCGAGCAGGCACAGGAGGGGGCATGTCCGACGTGCGGCGCCTGCCAGTTCATGGGCAGCGCCAGCACGGGCCAGGTGCTAGCGGAGGCACTGGGATTGGCCCTGCCCGGCTCAGCGCTCGTCCCGGCTCCCCTGACGCGTCTGCTGCGCTACGCCCGCGCCACCGGCAAGCAGGTCATCAGGCTGATCGAGGAGGAGATAACGCCCCGGCGCATTCTGACGCGCGCGGCCTTCGAGAACGCCATCGTCATCCACGCCGCCGTGGGCGGCTCCACAAACGCGTTGCTGCACCTGCCGGTGATCGCGCGCGAGGTCGGCGTCGAGATCACCATCGACGATTTCGACCGCATTCACCGCCAGGTTCCCGTGCTGGCGAACGTCAAGACCACCGGGCGCTACCCGGTCGAGTACTTCTGGTATGCGGGCGGCGTGCCTGCCGTCATGCTCGAACTGCGCGACATGCTACACCTGGATTGCCTCACCGTCACGAGCAAGACGCTGGGCGAGAACCTGGAGGAGATTGAGCATAGCCGGTTCTTCGCCGAGCGCATCGGCTACCTGCACAACGTCAAGGTCGCCCGGCGCGAGGTCTTGCGTCCGCGCTCGGACCCCTTCGGACCTGATGGCGGCATCGCTGTGCTGCGCGGCAACCTGGCACCGGAGGGGTCCGTTATCAAGGGCTTCTCCGTCCCCAAAGAGATGCATATACATGTGGGGCCGGCGCGCGTCTTCGACTTTGAGGATGAGGCTCTCGACGCACTGCGCCAGCGCAAGGTGACACCCGGCGACGTGGTGGTGATCCGCTACGAGGGGCCGCGCGCCAACGGCATGCCCGAGATGTACTTCGCCTCGACGATTCTCGCGTCTGATCCCGCGCTCAATACCACCACGGCCCTCGTTACTGATGGACGCTTCTCCGGCGCGATGAAGGGTCCATGCATCGGGCACGTAACGCCCGAGGCGCTGAATGGTGGCCCGATCGCCCTGGTGGAGGAGAACGACCTGATCGAAATCCACGTGCCCGAACGTCGCCTGGCGATCGTGGGCGCGCAGGGCCAGCGTCTCCCAGAGGTGCAGGTGGAACGCGTGCTGGCCGAGCGGCGCGCACATTGGACGCCGCCACCGTCACGTCACAACAGTGGCATCCTCTCCCTCTACGCCCGCGTCGCACGTGGCGCGTCGGAGGGAGCGTCTATGACGTAGAATGCCTCGTCGGTGGTATAATAGCCCCTACTATCTAAAAAACAGGAGTAGAGCACGTATGATTACGTATGATGATTTCGAGAAGGTTGATATTCGCGTCGGAAAAATTATCGGCGTAGAGGATTTCTTGCAGGCCCGCAAACCTGCTTATAAGCTGCACATCGACTTCGGTCCCGAGATCGGGATTAAGGAATCGTCGGCGCAGATCACGAAACACTATACAAAAGACGGGTTGCTGGGACGACTCGTCATAGGCGTCGTGAACTTTCCGCCCAAACAGATCGGGCCGTTCCGCTCGGAATGCCTCACGCTTGGCGTCCCCGATGAGCACGGAGATGTGGTGCTGCTGAGTCCGACGAAAGAGGTGCCCATAGGCGGGAAGATGTTCTAATTGTCCTGCGTAGCGCCACTTACAACACGCTTTACCGTTTTCTCCGCACCTTGCGAGAATACGCACGCAATGAAAGAAAAAACGATATATTTGTGTTCCCTGATAGTTAGAAGATTATGATCAAGAGAGATTCTCCTACAACAAACGTGCAGACAACTATCGGAGTGCTCACCGAGGGCGAAGTATTGCGCGTCGAGATCGTCCAGGGCAGGCGTACGCTGCGCTCGATACTGCTTCCACTCGCCGAAGACGGACCGCAGAGCGTGCTCGAGACGCTCTGGCAGGCTGGATTGACAGAGGTCTGGGTGATGCCCACAACACGGCTCTCAAAACAGATGACGCGCACATGGTTGGAGCAGGCGAATGCCACCTGGACGGTGATCGTTCGCGCGAATGAGCCAACACAACCCGTCAGCGCGCTGCTCTGGCCGAAGGGCAACCGCCGTGAGGAACGCCGCCTTGCCCTCGCCTTCCCCGAACATGCCGGCTGGAACTGGGAACTGAGCGACGCAACGGGCCTGCTCGCCACTGTGACCTATATACAGCAAGCGCTCGAACGCACCATCATCGATACGCCTGAGCTGGTCGCGCGCCAGCTTCTTACAGAACTCACCAGCAACCAGTCGATGGCATCGTTGCGCTCATCCACGCAAGAGCAGCGCGATATGCTCAGCAGGGATGGCGTTTCACTATGGGAGCAGGCGGGAGAAACGGCGTGGATGCGCCCCCTGACACTGGTGGAGCAGCGCCAACGCTACCTGCACAAATATACGCACCTCTCGCTGGATCTTGAAGCCTGTATGGGCGCTCAGTTGGGAGCGGGTGCGCTGCGCTATTCCGCTAACGGGCGCGCCTTCGATGGCGCGCATCCAGGCATCTGGCGCGTCTCCAGCGAACGGGCAGGCTCCGTCTTCGACGGCAAACGGCTCCCCAGCGCCCTGGATAGGGTGTGGATGAGCACGCCCCAGGTTGCGTGCTGCCGCGACATCGGCTACCAGATAGTGATTGAGGAGGGCTACTCCTGGCCCCAATCTCACGACCTGCTCACGCGTTGGGCAACGACCCTGTGGCACGCCGGAGAGAACCTGACCCGACAGACACGAGTGTATCGACACGTCCAGGCGCGCAACAATGCCTTGCAGACCGTCAGACGACTCGCCCGGCTCGGGATCGCGACACTCGCGCAGGACGAGACGGCAGGCGGCTGGTCGCGGCCAGACTGGGCGGCGCAGATCATGGGCCGGCGCCAGGCCATGCTCTTTACACACCTGGTGCGTCTGGTGAGAAGAGGCACGATGCCTGTGCTGATCGATGGAGATGCGTTCTGGATCGTCGCCAACGATCCCAACCCACTGACGGCGGTCCCCGGCCTGCTGACAGCTCCCAGGTGGCGGGGATATAGCGTGGGCTACGAAACGCCTCTGCCGCTCACACGCGAGGTCAACACGATCTTTCGCACGGCGGAATCCATCCGTGAGACGGCTACAAAGCTCGATGCGCTGGCGGGCGAGGTCTTTCCGTGAAATAGACCACGCCACGCTCGTATTTATTCAGGTACCCTGTCCTGACTCCTCGTGGCTCCGCGCGCTGCGCGGCTCGCCTCATTTTTGTGTGGGTAGCAGGGTTGCCGGCCCGAGGCCGGCAACCCTGCTACCCACACAAAAGGGCTTGTGAAGCGCCTTTGGCGCTGATGAGTCCTGAACAGTTATGCCTCGCTCTACTGATGACGGGCCTTCTCGCGCAGCTCGCGCCGCAGGTACTTCCCCGTCGTTGTCTTTGGCAGCTCGTCCAGGAACTCGATGAAACGGGGATACTTGTAGTTCGCCATGCGCTCCTTGCAGAAGGCGATGAGCTCCTCTGCCGTGATCTTTCCTTCCGAGCCGCCCTTCAGTGCCACGTACGCCTTCACCGTCTCACCTCGATAGGGATCTGCGATCCCCACGACGGCGGCCTCGCGCACGGCGGGATGCTGGTAGAGCACATCCTCCACGTCGCGCGGCCAGACCTTGTAGCCGGAGACGATAATCATGTCCTTCTTGCGATCCACGATATAGAACCAGCCGTCCTCGTCCATCTTCGCGACATCGCCCGTGTGCAGGTAGCCGTCGTGGATGGCCTGGGCCGTCTCCTCCGGCTTGTGCCAGTAGCCCGCCACCACCTGTGGCCCCTTCGTAATCAGTTCGCCGACCTCGCCGACCGGCAGTTCATCGCCCGTCGCCACGTCGACGATCTTGCAGATGGTATTGGGGATGGGAACGCCAACGGAGAGCGCGCCCGAATCGGGATCGACCGGCGGATGCATGCCCATGGGGGTCGCGTGCGAAGGCGAGGTCGTCTCCGTCAGGCCGTAAACATTGTGAATGTAGACACCAGTCGCTTGCTCGAAGTTCTCGACGATCGTCGGCGAGACGGGCGCACCGCCGCTGAAGATCTTCTTCATGCAAGAGATATCGTAGTTCTTCAGCTCGGGATAGTTCATGATCGCGGTAAACACGGTGATCGCGGCCACCGTGAAGCTGCCGCGCCAGCGCGCCACCAGGCTGAGCATCGTCGCGGCATCGAAGCGGTAGAACATGACAATGGGCATGCCGGTCAGGGCGGCTACCGCAATATGAGCGATCAGCCCGGTGATGTGGAAGAACGGGGCCACACCAACAACGACATCCTCTTTTGTGAGCTGCATCCAATCCCTATAAAAAGTGGCGTTGAAAACGATATTGCCATGGGTGTTCATCGCGCCTTTTGGCTTGCCCGTGGTGCCAGACGTGTAGGTGAGAAAGCCAACATCCGAGAGTGTGAAATGGGGGAGCTCGATGGTAGCACCGGCGAATTGATCGAGCAGGTCGAGCAGGTCCAGCGTCTCGGCGAAGCGCTGCTTCTTGGAAGCGGCTAGTAGCTGAGGGGGCGGGTCTCCCGCGTAGTCCAGCTCGCTGGTCGTAACGACGAATTGCACCTGCGTGTTCGGAACCGCCGCGTGTGCCACGGAGGCGTACAGCGACTCCAGGCAGATCAGCCCTCTGGCACCCGAGTCGTTGAGGTGATACTCCAGCTCCTGCTGCTTGAACATGGGATTGCAGAGGACGACGATACCACCGGCCTTCCAGGTGGCATACAGCCCGATCAAAAACTGGGGTATGTTCTGGAGGTAGAGGGCCACGCGCTCGCCAGAGACCACGCCATGCGCCCGTAGCGCGGCGGCCAGGACGGTACTCTTCTGGTCCAGATCCCCATACGTCATCACCTGGTCGAAGTAGTAGATAGCGGGCTGTTCGGGCATCGCCTTGACGGTGGTCAGGAACATATCCAGGCCATTTGCCGAGCGTGGCGTCAGCTCTGGGGGAATGTAGCTGGGATAGAGCTTGAGCCACGGATAGCTCTGAGCACCCGTTGAAGATGCTTCCCTGTTTTCTGCCATTGTAAGTCTCCTTCCCATTGAGCGAACAGCCGACTCTCCGCTTCACAAGCGAGACGAGAAGAGCCGACTGCGCAGTCGCATCGGTGCGTCTACCAAAATCCGCCTTCTAGGCGTGGGGAGTTGTCACTTGATCGCTACAGGATTGACGGGAGCACCGGTGGCGCTCTTGAACTTGAGCGGCGCGCCAGCGTATAGGAACGTGTACTGTCTGTCCTCAGCGCAGGAGGCACTCAAGTCTTCGAGGTCGCAGATCTCGTTGAGTGCGATACCGAGGTTGCGCATCAGGGCCGCGTGCAGGGGGAGCGCGATGCCTGTCTCCTTATGCACCGTCGTCTCATTGGCAATGGTGTCGGTGCAGAGCGCCGGAATCTCCATCTCGTAGAACCACTGCACGAGTTCCTTGCTGTAGGTGAGACCCGGCTCGACAAAGGCCCCCTCGTAGAATTTGGCGGAACCCTCTTTAAAGAAGCGGGTCAGGAAGCCCGTTCTGAGGACGAGAATATCGTGTTTCTCGATCGTCACACCCTGCTTGCTTGCGATATCGAGGAGCTCGGGCAGGTTGATCACCTCGCCCTTGTCCATGGCATCGACGCCACGATAGCGGGCAGCATCGAGAAAGATGCCGCGTCCAACGATGCCGCGCTGGCCGAGGGGATAGACGCTATCCTTTTCCATGCCGCCCATCGTGGTCGTAGCATCGTAGCCGTTCCAGATCTTGTCGTCGTACCAGGTATGTCCCAGAGCGTCGTACTGGGTAGATCCTTGCAGGAACATGACCACGAAGTCGTCAGCGTACTCGAGTCCTCCATTGAGGGCTGCCAGCTTGCCGCTGACATAGTGGCTCTTATCCTGCGTCATCAGACGCTGGGCCGGAGTGCGGCCCGGCCAGACGGGATCGCCGCCCTTGCTGCCGATGGCCATACCCAGGGTAATGACCTTCCCCTGTTTCACGCTCTGGACGCCGCGCAGGACCTCAGCGGGCGTCAAGAAATTGAGCGCGCCAATTTCGTCATTCGGTCCCCAACGTCCCCAGTTGTTTGGCGCATCGGCGAGGAGGTCGTGCAGCGTGGTTTGCTTTGTCGTTACCTGATCGGTCATGGTGAGTCGCTCCTTTCAACTAGATCCATAGAGTAGATAAGCCTATGCTCTATAGATGGCCCCGCTTCTTCACGAGGCCGGAGAGGATTTTCAGCGTTGATAAAAGACTCAGCTTAAAGGGGACAAAGGCACAAAAGCACTGACATACGCGGACGGAAGCGTATGAGTGGAAACAACACGGTACGGTGACGCTTGATGGCTGTGTTTCGCCGCTCCGTTGAAATAATCCTACAAAGGGGGTTATAGCATAAAAAAGTGGCTTTGTGTAGTGTCTACAAGGGGCAGTTTTCAGCGTGCAGGAAAAACATCCTTACTCTCCAATATGATCGCAGGGATTGCAAACCAGGCAAGAGTATTGTAAACTCTACCCTATCCTGACATTGGGAGGACGCAAGCCTATGCTGAAGAACAGACACTTTCTGAAACTGGATGACCTCACGCAGGAGGAGATTGGCTACCTGCTGGACCTCTCTGCCAGGTTGAAAGCGGCAAAGTACGCCGGAGCAGAGGACCCACGGCTCAAAGGCAAGCAGATCGTCCTTATTTTTGAGAAGGACTCGACGCGCACCCGCAACGCCTTCGAGGTTGCCGCCTCCGATCAGGGCGCGCACGTAACCTATATCGGTGCCAGTGGCTCGCATATGGGCTCGACGGAATCGATCAAGGACACGGCGCGCGTGCTGGGTCGTCTCTATAACGGTATCGCGTTTCGTGGACTCAAGCAGACGCAGGTCGAGGAACTCGCGCGCTACTCCGGCGTCCCCGTGTGGAACGGGCTGACCAATGAGGCGCACCCGACGCAGGTGCTGGCCGATTTCCTCACGATGCGCGAACACCTGCACAAACCGCTTTCCCAGATCGCATTCTGCTTCCTCGGCGATGTCGGCCACAACATGGGCGACTCTCTGCTGATAGGGGCTGCCATCATGGGAATGGATATCCGCCTGACCGGTCCCCGCCAGACATGGCCTGGGCAGGAACGAGTGAACCAGGTGCTGGCAGTCGCCCAGGCCAGTGGAGCGCGCGTGATGCTGACCGAAGATGTCGACGCGGCGGTCAAGGGGTGCGACGTGCTCTACACCGACGTATGGGTCTCGATGGGCGAGCTGTTCGACCTGTGGGGTGAGCGCATCAGGCTGATGCAGCCCTACCGCGTGACCGCTCAGCTCATGGCGAAGACAGGCAATCCCGAGACGAAGTTTATGCACTGCCTGCCCGCACTCCACAACACGGAGACGAGCGTGGGCAAACAACTCTACGAGCAATATAGTCTGGATGGCCTGGAGGTCACCGACCAGGTCTTCGAGTCCCGCGCCTCCGTCGTCTTCGACCAGTCCGAGAACCGCATGCACACCATCAAGGCGCTGTTGGTCGCCACGCTGGCGGGCTAAAAGCGAGACCTTCCCCAAAGTCGTTGGTGTAGTAGGGAAGGGGCTTGCCCCCATCCGGTGGCCACATGTGATGAATGAAAGGACCAGAACACGTGAAGGTTGCGTATATTTTTAGTACGACCGGGCACACGGTGAGCTACAAGTTGGGGAAGATGATACTGCCCCAACTGGAAGAGAAGCGCCACGGGGCCGCAGTGGTGGGCATGTTCTTTTTTGATGATAATACCTTTGCACTGCGCAAAGGTGATCCGCTGGGCGAGCGCCTGAGCAAGGTCGCAGCCGAACAGGGCATTCTGCTAATGCTGTGCGACCAGTGCGCAACCGAGCGCGGGCTGGCGGCGCCTGACGAGAACGGCGGCTATCATCCCATTGATACTGTCGAGGGCGTGCACGTGGGCTGCTTCCCCGATCTGTATGAAGCGCTCGCCACCAATCCGCCCGATCAGGTCATCACACTGTAAGCGGTCCTGGGTGAGACATATAGAGGAAATTTTTCGTGAAGCAATTGTATGCAAACATGTTTTAAAAAATATGGACAAATAGAGCCAAATATGGACTTTTATTCCACCTTTTTAGCCTCTTCTTTCCTTGACTTTTCCCCTTATGACAAGCTAGTTCAGCTATGGTAACAACATTGTCTTTCATTTCGCTTACAAAAATGTTACTTCGCGTTAGTTCCGTTCACTACTAGCCCTGATCGTCCCTGAGTGGCAATAATCCCTCTGCAAGCAATTGGTTTAGTGCGTCATTAATAACATCTGTGGTAACTTGAAAACGCTCTGCTAGTTCTATACGTGACGGTAGCATACCTTGTCGTCCATATTCCTCTTCAAGAATTTCTTGACGAAGTTTATCAGCTATCTGACTGACTTTTTCCATATTACTAGTCGTTCTAGACAGGAAAGTTTTAAAGCCTCTTTCTGTAAGAGGCTTTCTTCTGAAGAGTCGTGTATTTGTGAGTACTATCTTTTGGGCCTTATAATGCTGTATCCAGTAGTTTTCCCTCTTCCTAGTGCATACTCACGAGACCTTTTCGGGAATGACAAGAGGAGATTCAGAGGAACAGCCAAAATGGGCACACACGCGCTTAGCCAACTGCTGAGCAGAAAGCAGCTCATCGGGTTCCACCACGGCGCGCTTGCCATGCACCCACTTGGGCTCGATCGGGTTGAGCCAGGGACTTTTGGTGGGCAAACAGCATGCAAGGATGCGGACGCCCTTGCTCTCGGCTTTCACCTGGGCGTTATGGTCGCGGATCCAGGTGCGCACGAGCTTGCTCACATGCCAGGAGGCGTTATCCCCAATGAGCAACCAGGCGGTCTTGCCCGGAGCTTGCAGTTGGTCACAGCCCCACTGCAAAAACTGGGTGGTGATATCACTGACCGGACGCCCGGTCACAAAACGCAGCGACATCTGATCGCGGATCGGCTCATCGGCTGGCCCTCGTTGCCACAGAACACCATAGCAGGCCAGCGCTTTGGGGTCGGGGTCTCCTTTGGTCCAGGACTGCTCCATCAGATGAACCGGGTGGTCTGCGTCTTGCCAGGCGTGCAGACGAGGCAAGGCGAAGCGACTCCACCACACCTCGTCGAGGAAGCCAATGGCCCAGTTCGTTTGGGTACTCGCCCAGGCGATCAATCGGTCGCGTGCGTTTTTTTTAGTAGGTAGTGGGGATCGGGGCTGGTGATCCAGTGTTTGGCGCGCTTCCAGTTGGTTTTCAAGCGTTTGAGGGCTCGTCGCACACTTTCGTCGGAAACTGGGGTGGCGATGATCCCTTGCTCGAAACTCACCTGGGCGGCCAGTTCCAAGGTCCAGGTGCTGCGCTCCTGGCCAAAATCGTGCGGACTGCGGTGCAGTAGGTCTTTGAGCCGTTCGGCTCCTTGCTCGGTAAAAGCTGTTCGCAGTCGATGGGGGCGCGAAGACCCCTCCTGCAGGACAACCAGTCCAGAAGCGTTGAACGAGTGGATCACGTTGCGCACGGTCTGGTCGTCGCAGCCGAGTTGGCGGGCGATCACCGGGGCTCGTTCTCCACGAGCAGAGGCGAGCAGGATCTGGCAGCGGCGCAACACAAAGGCATCGGACGAACGTAATCCCGCCTGGACCTGCTGTCGTTCGTCCTGGGTGAATGGTCGAATAAAAATGGGTGCTTTCATGCCTTGTAGTATACCACATCGCCTATCACCTTTGGTGGGAATGCACTAGCAATATCTTCCGTCTCTACGGTCTCTAATATTTTCAACGACGGAACTAGCATCTCATTTTGCAGTCGTCTAATCCACTCGTTTTTGAAACCTTGACTTCTATCAAAGCTTACATGTTGTTTGAAGCGACGGTAGGGATTATCCGTTATGCCGATATATGCGATTTCATCGGTTCGAGGATCAGCAAGAGCGTAGATAAAGTACATTGCAAGTTCCTTTCTGTACCGGTGCTGAATAGACAGCTACCACTTATCCATCCAGCACCCTCGTTCTACCTGCGGAACTAATTGTCTCGTTTTTGATCGCTTTGCTGTTGTTCCAGCTTTCTGATGTATTCCTCTATAGCTTCACGACGAAAACGCCATCTTCCACCGATCTTGAAACCAGGTAGTTCACCTCTGTTAGCAAGTCGCTTCACTGTTTGCTCATTCAGCTTTAAAAGCTTTGCCACTTCATCGGCATCAAGAATATCGTCGGTCACGAGTAACACGCGTGCCTCCTTTCTACAATCTGCTAGCAAATAGTATCATAGGCAAGCATGTTTCGGCAAATGATATTAAATACGATCAGAAAGTATTGACAAATACTATTATATCATATATACTCATAGATATCGAGAGGAAAAGATAGGTTTGAACCTGTATCTCGTAATGCGGTTATTGTAGGGATACTCTTTTATGGACAGTAATTACCCGTAGGCGTGAGGCTGAAGAAGCCTGTAAGACTAGCCGATGCGTCAACACCGGCCAAGTGATAAGCGTCTAGCTACCATTAAGCAAACCTAGACACTCATCCCTCACAGTATGGGACTGAAGATGTCTAGCGTCAAGCACGAGAAAGGCTTGAAGCATATTGAACTACGTAGAAACCACTAGCATCAGTACCAATGTCCCTTTAACGTCACTCCCACAAAGCCAGTATCAACAAGACACCGCTCACTCCGTCCCTTCTGTTTCCTCGTATGCTGTCGGTCCCATTGATCCGTCTCACCTCATCACCATGGATGCCCATTGCTCTAGCGAGGAGGAATGCCCGTTGCTCGTTCCGAAATAGTTACCGCTCTGGATATTGAACCACCCGGAGTTCCGCGACGGCTACGAGCGGAACTCCTTCACGGAAGAGGGCGAGGAAGACAAGGAATGGAGCACGGTGTCCCACATGGTCAACCTGATCTACTCGAAGCTCCTTGGGAAGAGCTTTGAAGACCTTGTTACCAGCGAAGTTGAGCCGAGCTTTGGCGCATGGGAAATCGGCTGGCTGCTCAGGGATTTCACCCGATTGGCAGAAACCGACCGGATGCTCGCTCTCACAGGGATTGCACATCTCTGTTTCTTGGTGTCGTTTCTACCGCCACAGCCGCCAGTATCTTGGCCGCCTACGGGGCTGGTGTGAGCACGCTGGAAGCACAATGATGCTGTGAAAGCATTTCGGGCACGGATGCGCATCTACCGTGAGCAGGGCAAGAGCTACGCCGAAGCGCAACGGTTAGCACAGTGCTAGAGGGAGCCTTGCCAAGTAGATGTATTTCCGAATGCATCTGCTTGGCAAGGAATACATCACTGATGAAGTTAAGTCCCCTAGAAGTCGAGAAAGGCGAGGTCACGGACCATGCGAAAGCAACGCAGGAAACGAGCAAAAAAGGGAGAGCCGCAACGGATCACCAAAGCGGTGACCCATATCAGGCTTGCTGAAACCAATCCAGGGAAGCTCGCTGCCCTCGATCAGCTTGCACACGTCTTTCTTCAGCTTGTGCAGCAGTATGTGATCCTGTTTTGCACCGATGAGATGCCGGATGCCTTTTATGCTCCCTGCTTCGTGACTGAGCTTTCTGAACGGTGGCATCGAGTGGTGATTCAACAAGCGGCTGGCATCGCCAAGAGCTGGCGCACCAATCGCGCCAGCGCCTATCAAAATTATTTGGATGAGCTTGCAGAGTACCGGGAACAAGAGGCTGAGGGAACGCTTGAAGAAGGTATGAAAGAGCCAACATGGCACGAATGGGACGTTCCCACCGTGCGAGAAGTTTGCATCCAGGGCAATTGCAATGTCATCAAGGTAGAGCCTTCCACCGATTCCTGTTTTGATTACTGGCTCAAGGTGAGCACGCTGGACAAAGGCCATCCCCTGCTCGTTCCCGTCAAGCTCGCTGATTATCATATCGAGGCTCTCACCGATCCGAAAACAAAACAGCGTCGCCCCATCAACAGCAGTGTCACACTGAACAAGAGGGATGAAGCATGGTGGCTCACCCTCTCCTACGATGAATTGGTGCAGGTTCAGACGCCACCCGATGCGCCTGTCATCGGCATTGACGTAGGGATCGCCAATTTCCTCACCACTTCAGACGGCAAGCAGTACGGCACCTTTCACGGGAAACTGCGCGAGCGACAAAAGCGGGACCGGGAGAAACGCCGCCGCAAAGCCAAACTCAGGAAATGTCTGGAAAAGAAGGGCGTGCCACAAGAGCAACTGCCTTCAACCAGCAGCGCAACAGGACAGCGTCTTACTCGCCATGTCAGACAAGAGATCAACCGGGCGGTCAACCTCTGCTTTGAGGAACACGACGGACGCCAGTTTGCTTACGAACAGTTATCAGTGGCCTCGATGCGCTTCAAGGCGAGAAGCATGAATGCGTACATGAGGGCTTCCAACCTGGGCCACATCCCTGACCAGATTGCCTGGAATGCGACCAAGCGTGGTGTGCAGGCAACACGAGTGAAGAGTGCCTATTCCTCCCAGGAATGTCATGTATGTCATTACGTGGACCGGAAAAACAGGCCCAATCAGCAAACGTTTTGCTGTATGGTCTGTGGGTGGGCGTGCCATGCGGACACAAACGCCTCCAAGAACATCGCCACTCGTTTGCATAACGAGGAATTATGTGCTTGCCAGAGTCGAGCCGAAATCAAGGCGTTACTGCTCCGCCGACATGAGCAGTGGAAGCAGAAATTCAGCCTGGTCGTAGTCCAGGCTCCCGTCCAGTTGGGTTTGTGGGCAAGCTCACCGGCTTCAACGGACGTAGGTTAAAGCAGAACAGATGGGCATGGAATAGTTGTCCATATGTTTTGCAACTATGCAAACAAATGGTACTGGTACCTGGGGGGCGTTGCTCTATAAAAAAGTATAAAGAGAGAGGAACGAAATCAAACGCGCCGAATCCATGTCTAGAATCTTAGCTCAGAAGGCCATACTTCATCAAGAGGTACGGCCTTGATTTTCCGCAAGAAAGCGCTCTCTTTCGCTCTCTTTCTTGAAACGAGTTTCAGCACTTGCACGGAGCTCTGGCTAAAAGCCAACGAAAACCCGCCTCTCCGCTGCCATTGAAAATGGCACGGCTTGCGGCGGGTTATCCTTAAAGCCACAACAACATGGACCTGTTCATAGGTGTGGTCACGCTGGGCATCGCAGGCACCGCCGTCTGGCGCGCCTTGCACCCCACGGTGGAGCAAGAATCATCGGATAGCACGCCCTCTTCTTGATTGTTGCGACTTGAGGCAATTTATGGTTCTTCCGCAGGCTCGCTGCTTCAGCCGAAAGTTTCCGCTTGTTTCGGTCGTTCGCCCGACCGAGACAAAGGGGGTTGCAATGGGCGCGGTCAAGAGCTTGACGGACGACGGGCTTTTCATCGGCCAATCACCGGAGTTCTTGAAAGTCTTACAAGATCTGGCAACGCAAGCAGATGCAGCCGAACGCCAGTCTTAAGGGGGATGGAGAAGACACGACATGCCTTCCTAAAATAGCCTTTCATGGCTCTCTCGTCGACTCGCTGATTGATTCGTATGACAGGAGAAATAAGAACAGACCAGGGCGCCTTCCACTCTTTGCTAAGTGGAAGGCGCCCTGGTCCTTTGTATCCAATCTCTAGAAGAGCGCTACACCGCCTCCTCCAGCAGAGTCCGACCCGTAAACTGGCTGTTATACAGATCGGCGTAGAAGCCATTCTTCGCGAGTAGCTCTTCGTGCGTTCCCTGCTCGATGATGCTGCCGTGATTCATGACCAGGATCAGGTCGGCATCGCGAATGGTCGAGAGCCGGTGCGCGATGACGAAGCTTGTGCGCCCCTTCATTAACTCGCTCATCGCCTTTTGAATGAGCAACTCGGTTCTGGTATCAACGCTGCTGGTTGCTTCATCCAGAATCAGGATCTCAGGATCGGCCAGGAACGCACGCGCGATGGTCAGAAGCTGTTTCTGGCCCTGCGAGATGTTGCTCGCTTCCTCATTCAGAACCGTGTTATAGCCCTCCGGTAATGTCCTGATAAAGTGGTCGGCATAGGCCGCCCTGGCCGCTCGGACGATCTCTTCCTCGTTTGCATCCTCGCGGCCATAGGCGATATTGTCACGCATGGTCCCTTGGAAGAGCCAGGTATCCTGCAGTACCATACCGAACGTACGACGCAGGTCACCGCGCTTGAGTTGCGTGATATCGATGCCGTCAACCAGGATCCTGCCGCCGTTGACCTCGTAGAAGCGCATTAGCAGATTGACCAGGGTTGTCTTACCGGCACCAGTTGGGCCAACAACCGCGATCATCTGACCAGGCTTCACGTCGATATTCATATCCTCCATCAGGATATTCTCTTCGCTATACCCAAAGCGGACATGCTGGAACTCGACGGCACCCTGGGGAGCTTCAATAGCCGCAGCGTCAACTGCCTCGGGCACCTGCTCCTCTTCGTCCAGCAGTTCAAAGATGCGCTCAGCCGAGGCCATAGCCGACTGGATCACGTTGGCGATATTGGCCAGCATGGTGATCGGCTGGGTAAATTGCTGGGCATATTGAATAAACGCTTGCACATCCCCGATGGAGATCGCATTCTGCGTTACCATAATACCACCGACCACTGCCACAAAGACATAGCCGATATTGCCAACAAATCTCATGAGCGGCATAATAATGCCAGAAGCGTATTGTGCCTTCCAGCCGGCATCATAGAGGTTCTCATTGAGCTCGTCAAATTGGGCGATAGCTTTGCCTTCGTGCCCAAAGGCTTTGACGATCTTATGACCGGTATACATCTCTTCAACATGGCCGTTGAGGTCGCCAAGTGAGCGCTGCTGTTTCCTGAAGTAGTCCTGCGAACGTTTCGCAATGTTCGTGACAATAAACATGCTCAGCGGAAGCGTCACCAGTACGATCAGGCTCAGTTCCCAACTGATGGTCAGCATCATCACCAGCACGCCGACCAGCGTGACAGCAGAGGTGATCAACTGCGTCACGCTCTGCTGAAGCGTGGTGCTAATGTTATCCATGTCATTGACGGCACGGCTGAGGATCTCTCCATGCGTGCGCCCATCGAAGTACTTGAGCGGCAGGCGTGAAAGCTTCTCGTCCACTTCTTTGCGCAGTGTGTAGATCGTTCTCTGCGCCACACCGGCCATCAGGTATTGTTGAATGAACATGAAAATCGCGCTGATAATGTACAATCCAAGCAAGATCAACAAGACATGCCCAATATAGCCAAAATCGATGTCAGGAATAGGTAATAGGCGCATCCCCGGGTTTTGCGCTAATGTGTTGCTGCTTAGTAATATCTGATTTTCCCTCTGTACCTCGAATTTCGCAAGCACGCCATTGAAAAGTCTGGTCGTCGCCAAACCCAGGATTTTCGGGCCAACGATGTTGAACACCGTACCGAAGATGGCCGCCACCAGCACGATTGACAGGCGCACTTGTTGTGGTAGGAAATACTGAAGCAGTCTCCTGAGCGTCCCCCAGAAATCCTTCGCTTTCTCCACTGGCCTGCCCATTGCGCCCCAGCCGCCACGGCCCATAGGGCCTCCCCCCATGCCACCCTGGTTATCTGGGCGTCGTGTATTGCTATTCTGACTCATGCGATTTCCTCCGCAATTTCCGTTGCCGAAAGCTGTGAAGACACAATTTCACTGTAGACATCACAGGTTTTCATCAATTCCCGGTGGGTGCCGATACCAGCAACACGTCCCTCCTCCAGGACAATAATCTGATCCGCATCTATCACTGTACTGACTCGCTGAGCTACAATCAACACGGTAGACTCGCGAGTCTCCCTTTTGAGGGCCGCGCGTAATTTGGCGTCTGTCTTAAAATCAAGCGCCGAGAAAGTATCGTCGAATATGTAAATTTCCGGTTTTCTCACCAGGGCACGGGCGATCGAGAGACGCTGCTTCTGGCCACCCGAAACGTTCGTTCCACCCTGAGCAATTATCGAATCAAAACCATCTGGCATGTCTGCAATGAAATCACTGGCCTGCGCTACGTCAGCCGCGTGCCTGATCTCATCGTCCGAAGCATCTTCCTTACCATAGCGCAGATTCTCGTTGATCGTTCCTGTGAACAGCACGGCCTTCTGCGGCACAAAACCGATCTTCGCGCGCAAATGCTCCTGCGACATCTCGCGAGTCTCCATGCTGTCAACCAGGACCCTGCCGCTATCCACATCGTAAAAACGCGGGATCAGGCTGACCAGGGTCGATTTGCCCGCGCCGGTGCCCCCAATGATCGCTGTGACTTTGCCAGGCTGGGCGCTAAAGGAAATGTTGGAGAGGGCTGGCTCTTCCGCGCCAGGATAGCTAAACGTCACATCCTGGAACTCGACGTAGCCTCGCAGCTCAGTGGCCTCCCTCGGCTCTTCAGCATCGCTGATTTCGGGCTCCATTGCCAGCACCTCGTTAATTCTGGTAGCAGAGGCCGCCGCACGTGGAATCATAATAAACATCATCGAAACCATTAGCAGCGCAAAGAGAATCTGGAAGGCATATTGCAAAAATGCGAACAGCGCGCCTACCTGCAAACTCCCGTCATTGACGCGGATACTGCCAAACCAGATAATAGCCACGCTGGAGAGGTTTATCATGAGCATCATCACTGGCATCATCGATGCCATCATCTGGTTTACTTTGATGGCTATACCAGTCACGTCGCGGTTGGCTTCATCAAAACGCTGTTCCTCATACTTTACGCGATCAAAGGCCCGCACCACGCGCACGCCGGTCAAGCCTTCATCCAGAATAAGGTTCAGTTTATCTAGCTTGACCTGCATGCTTGCGAATAATGGAATAGCCTTGCTCAGTAGCACAAGAATAATAGCAACAAGCACCGGCATGATCGCCACCAGAATCCAGGAGAGTCCAACATCCTGGTTTAAGGCCAGAATAATGCCAACCACCAGCGTGATCGGGGCGGTGATCAACATGTTCAGCATCATCACCATCACCTGCTGAACCTGCGTGGTATCGTTCGTGGTGCGGGTGATCAACGAGGCGGTGCTCACCGTATCAAATTCGTGCAGCGAAAAACGTTGGACCTTGTAGAAAATCTGAGCGCGGATAATTTTACCCATACCCACCGCGACCTGGGATGAGTAGAAAATGCCCACCAGGGCACACAACGTGCCTCCGATCGCGACCAGCGTCATAATGCCGCCAGTTCTCCAGATGTAGCCTGTATCGGCTTTCACGATGCCATTATTCACGATATCTGCCATCAGGTTTGGCAAATACAGGTTGGCCGTGGCCTGTCCGATAGCAAGCACCAGGACAAGTACCAGCAGAAAACGATACGGTTTTAAAAACCGCAATATTTTAATCATGCTTCTTCGTCTCCATTCCAGTAAGCATTATGTACGGCTTTTTCGTTATAGTAGCGAAACACCCTGGTCAGAAGTTCGGCAAGCTGGTCGCTCTGTTCCTCGCCCAGGTACTCTATTAATCCGTGAATGGAGGCAGCAAAAGCCTCCGCTGCCTGCTGAGTGACCTTTTCGCCTTTCTCAGTAAGCGTGATGCCAACGGCGCGACGGTCTACGGGATCAATGTTGCGTTTAATGAGTCCGTTCGCCTCAAGACCTTTGATCAACTGGGTAACGGTCGGTGAGGTGACGTGTAACTGTTTGCTGATCTCTGACACCTTCATTTCAGGGGTGTCAGGGTTCATCCCCTTTTTTATACAGAATAGCACACGTATCTCACTCGGTTTGCAGCCCGCCACCGTTTGTTTATGCCACTCAGCCTTGCTGAACTGCATAAACGAGCGCAAAAGCTTTTGCGCGGTTGGATCGGCAGAAATCTCCATTGGTCCCTCTCTCCACTAAACAACAGATTGGCAATAAGGTTAGAATATAAATTAGTAGGCAACCTAATTATAATTCAGAGGAGGTCGCATGTCAATGGTCGAGATGCGAGATTTAAAGAAGTGCTGGTGGTGAGAGAAGATCGCCCTCAGCATATGGCCCTTTGCGTTGAGTAGACTGATGATCTTAGTCCTACCCCCGATCGTGTCGTATAATCATTGACATAGATCTGGGAGCATACCCGTGTGCGAGCTCTTCCTCAATACACTGGGAGCCTACACGGTGAACTTCGGCTTCACCCTGATGGATGAGCAGATTCACGCGCCCGATGAGTTCTTTCGCCTGAGCAGCTTCCGGCGCGGACCTGTGGCCTACGGCAAGATTCTGTATCAGTTGAAGGAGAATAGAGGATGACAGCAGACGATATCAAGCTGATCTGCGTTGTTGGCGCAGGCACCATGGGCTCGCAGATCGCCCTGCAATGTGCCCTGCACGGCTACCAGGTGAACCTGACCGACGCCGACGTGGCATTTCTTAAACGCGGCATCGCTAGCGACCAGGCACTACTGAAAAGCCGCGTCAGCAAGGGACGCATCAGCCAGGAAGAGGCCGACGCGACGTTGCAGCGGCTCACGCCCGTCACGACACTGGAGGCGGCAGCAGGGCAGGCGGACTTCGTGATTGAGGCCGTCTTTGAAAATCTGCAGGTCAAGCAGGAGCTCTTCGCCCGCCTGGATAAGATCTGTCCGCAGCACACGATCCTGGCTTCGAACTCCTCTTCGATCGTGATCAGCAAGATCGCGGAGGCCATCGAGCGCAAAGACAGGGCCGTCAACATGCACTTCTTCCATCCCGCCACGTATCTAAAGCTGGTCGAGGTGGTCAAGGGTCCCGATAGCAGCGAGGAGTCCGCCCAGATCACCATGGAGCTGGCGCGTCGCATCGGCAAGGAGCCGGTGCTGCTGCGCAAGGAGATACCGGGCTTCATCGTCAACTATGCGCTCCACGCCCTTACAGAGGCAGCACTTCACCTATATACGGAGGGCATCGCCTCCTACCAGGATATCGATAAGGCGCTCAAGCTGGGCTTGAATCACCCGATGGGGCCGTTCGAGCTGGCCGATTTCAGCGGCGTCGATATCCTGTATAACGTCATGCAGATGCGCTACAAGGAGAGTGGCGACCCGGCGGATCAGCCACCCGCTTTCCTGGAGGAGATGATCAAGGAGAATCGACTGGGCCGCAAAACCGGTCGCGGCTTCTACGAGTACAACAAGGAGAAATAGCACACAGGCGGTGACTTTTTGCGCGCTTTGGCGTCCAATCATTATGGAAAGAAGACACCTCTGAAGTTGAGTTCTAGGGATGGCACTCCTACAGGGGTGCCTTCTTTTTTTGCATCCGCCTGCCTGCATCCACGCCTTAGCCCGTGCCTACTTACCGGCTTTGCTACCCTCTGGACGCCGGAAACGTAGATAGGATAGGAACCAGGATGCTTTTTTATAGCACGAAGAATCCTCACCTGCATAAGCACACAATGAAAGGGAGATAGATGCAGATATCACCAGATAAGCAACAGATCCTCGCGCCCTACGACTGGTACCGTTCGATGCGCGCCACGCAGCCGGTCTTCTACGATCCGCAGTACAACGTCTGGCACGTCTTTCGCTACAACGACGTCGAGCGCGTGCTCACAGAATACGCGACATTTTCTTCAGACCCCAGAACTATGGAATGGGAAGGTCCGCCTGGCGAGGCACCGATCCTTTCGAGTATTCTACGCATGGACCCGCCGCGCCATCGCCAGTTGCGCAGCCTGGCGACGCTGGCCTTTACGCCGCGCGTGGTGGCGCAGATGGAGCCGCGCATCCGCACCATCACCAACACCCTGCTGGAACAGGCTCCCGCGACGGGAGAGATCGATGTCATCAAGGATCTCGCCTATCCGCTGCCGGTCACGGTCATCGCCGAACTGCTCGGTGTGCCAGCCGAACTGCGCGCGGACTTCAAACGCTGGTCCGATGCCCTGGTCTCGGACAACTTCAACGAGGGGGAAGAGGTCCGCAACGCCCTCTTTGCCGAAATACAGGGCATGTATCGCTACTTCAGCCAGGTGCTTGAGGAGCGTCGTCAGCAGCCTGGCGACGACCTGATCAGCGCTCTGCTCGCGGCTGAGATCGATGGACAGCATCTGAGCGATACGGAACTGCTCGGTTTCTGCGCGCTCCTGCTTGTCGCGGGCAACGAGACCACCACCAACCTGATCGGCAACAGCATCCTCTGCTTCGACCAGTACCCTGAGACGGTGGAGCTTCTGCGCAACAACCGGTCGCTCATTCCCGGAGCGGTCGAGGAGGTCCTGCGCTACCTCGCGCCCGTCAAGGCCATGTCCCGCTTCACAAAGGTCGAGACAACCATCGGCGATCAGCGTATAGGCGCGAAACAGGCGGTGATCGCCTGGATCGCGTCGGGCAATCGCGACGAGGCGCAATTCCCCGACGCGGAGCGCTTCGATGCACAGCGCGAACCCAACCGTCACCTCGGCTTCGGCCACGGCATCCACTTCTGCCTCGGCGCTCCACTGGCGCGCCTCGAAGCCAGGATCGCGCTCGATGCCATGCTCGATCGTTTTCCAGGTCGCTGGCAGGTGCCCGCTGCGCCGTTAGAGGCCATTCAGAGTTCGATTGTCTTCGGTGTGAAGAAGCTGCCGATGATCTGGAATGCCTGACCTTTCAGAAAGGGCTGCTGACCTGCTTATGTAGAGCCAGCAGCCCTTTCACGTTCGGAATGCTGCCGTATTAATGCCCGGAGACAGGCTTCTCGCCCGCGCTGACCCCGTGGCTGAAGCCCGAATGTGCTTCCATAGGCTGATAACCCGGTTGTGACGCGAAGAAGTGGAGATGCCGCCGCAGATCGGCAAGCAACAGATCGGCCATCTCGCGGCTGAACCCCTCCTTGACGACGATGCGCAGGACGGCGAGGTCTTCGCGGTTCCGGGGAAAGGTATAGGCAGGCACAAGCCAGCCGCGATCGCGCAACCGTTCCGAGAGATCGAAGACGTTGAAGTTCGTCTGCTCTTTCAGGACAAAGGCGAAGACCGGGAGCTCGTCGCCGCGACTGATGAGCCGGAACGGCCCCATTTCGGCAATCTGGGACGAGAGATGCAGGGCAACGTCCTGGCATCCCTTCTGAATGCGCGTATAGCCGGCCCTGCCGAGGCGGAGGAAGTTGTAGTACTGGGCGATGACCTGGTTGCCGGGACGAGAGAAATTCAGGGTGAAGGTGGGCATCTCGCCGCCGAGGTAGTTCACGTGAAAGACGAGATCATCGGGCAACTCGTTTTTGTCGCGCCAGACGACCCAGCCGACGCCGGGATAGACAAGACCGTATTTATGGCCGGAGGCATTGATGGACTTGACGCGCGGAACACGGAAGTCCCATTCGAGGTGCGGCTGCAAAAATGGCGCGACGAAGCCTCCGCTGGCGGCATCGACGTGGATGGGAATATCGAGGCCCTTTTGCTGCTGCAACTGATCGAGGGCGTCGCCGATCTCGCTGACAGGCTCGTAGCTGCCGTCGAAGGTACTGCCCAGAATCGCCACAACGCCGATAGTGTTTTCGTCGCAGAGCTTTACGACTTCTTCTGCGCTAAGATGATAGCGCTCCCCCTCCATCGGCACGAAGCGCGGCTCGACGTCCCAATAGCGACAAAATTTCTCCCAGCAGACCTGCACATTGATGCCCATCACGAGATTAGGACGATCAGTGGGCTTGCCCGCTGCCTTCATGCGCTCGCGCCAGCGCCACTTCAAGGCGAGTCCACCGAGCATACAGGCCTCGCTGGAGCCGACGGAAGAGCAACCGGTTGCCGCCTCGTGCTCGGGCGAGTTCCAGAGGCGCGCGATCATATTAACGCAACGCATCTCCAACTCCGCCGTCTGGGGGTATTCGTCCTTGTCGATCATATTTTTGTCGAACGTCTCGGCCATGAGCTGGCGCGCTTCAGGCTCCATCCAGGTAGTCACGAACGTCGCCAGGTTCAACCTGGAATTGCCATCGAGCAGCAGTTCATCGTGAATAAGCTCGTAGGCGGTGCGCGGTAAGAGCTCGTGAGCGGGAAAATCGTAACGTGGGATCGGCTCGATGAGCGCGTGCCGGCTATAAACAGGCGTGATCTCCTGTTCGGCATCGCTAAGGTCTTTCATAGATACTTTATTGAACAGCATGCTTCCTCCTGATTGATGCGCTCAGGGGTGCGGCGACCGGCGCTGCCAGCTATTGCATCCCTGGCTGCGTGTGCGCATTTCTCTATGCGCTAGAGTTAACACGTATGGCAGAAGGTTTGCGCCACAGCAATATACACTGTGACGCAGGATATCGAAGCATGCATCTAGAAAAGTCTTGAATCGCTCGCTACACAATTCTTTCTTCTACTGGCAACGAGAGGTCGGAAAGTAGCGCATTATCCTCGCCCAGAAGTGGTGGAGCTTTGTAGAGGCGCGGGGGTGTCTTCGCGAGATGCAACGGCGACCCGAGCATCTGTATAGCACCCGCCGTTGGATGCTGACACTCCCAGAGGCAGCCGAGTGCCTGCACCTGTGGGTCTTGCAGCGCCTCGCTCACTGATTTGATGGGGCCGCAGGGCACGCCAACCGCGCGCAAGTACGCGAGCCAATCGGCGGTATCGCGTTGCAAGAGACACTCTTGTAGGATGGGTATCAATTCTTCGCAGTGAATGATGCGCTGCGTGCTCGTGACGAAGCGCTCATCCTGCGCCAGCTCGTCGCGTCCCAGCGCGTGACACAGACGCTCAAAGAGCGAATCGGAGCCACAGGCCAGGTTCATATAACCGTCCCGTGTCTTGAACGACTGGAACGGGACCAGGGTGGGATGGGCGCTACCATAGCGTCTGGCCTCTTCGCCAGTGAGCAGATAGCTCGATGCGATGTTAGCAAGAAGCGTGAAGGCGGACTCCAGCAGCGAGATATGGATATACTGTCCCTCGCCAGTGCGATCGCGCTCCCGCAGCGCCGCGAGGATAGCCATACAGGCATACATACCGGCGGTAACATCGACGACCGACGAGCCCACGGGCATGGGTTCGCCATCGGCCTCCCCGTTCACCGCCATCAGGCCCGCCTCTCCCTGTATAATCAGATCATAACCAGGTTCGGTGGAGCGTGGCCCCTGTTGTCCATAACTACTGATCGAGCAGTAGATCAGGCCAGGATTGAGCGCGTGCAGCGTCTCGTAGTCCAGTCCTTTTCTTTCGAGCGCGCCAGGGCGGCAGTTCGCGATCAGGACCGTCGCCGTGCGCAGCAGTTCCAGCAGTTGCGCTTTCCCCTCGGGCTGCATAAAATCGATCTCGACGCTGTACTTATTGCGATTGAGCCCGAGATAGTAAGCGCTCTCGCCTCCTGCAAACGGGGGTCCGTATTGACGTGACTCGTCGCCCTTGCCGGGGCGCTCGACCTTGATCACCCTGGCACCAAGGTCGCCCAGCATCATGGCACAATACGGGCCAGCCAGTACATGTGTAAGCTCAACAACGACAACATCTGAAAGTACAGCGGACATATCACCCTCCTGATGGCTAAGATTAAAATAGCGCTTTCTTTTTCTATATCTACAAGGATGTCTTGCGCACCTCACATCGCCATCACGCTGTCAGGATATATCGTCACAGCTTACTCAAGGTTGAGGTAAAAAAGCTGACTCATAAAACGTCTTCCATTGTGACGCAGACGTGAGGCACTTTCTACGCTCCGTGATAGTGCTGTGAACAGTTAGATCTATGCTCTATAGTGGAGTCAGTGCGAACAAGCATGTCGGAAGGAGCGTGAAGCATGTTTCAGCGTATACTGGTGCCTCTCGATGGATCAGATCGAGCGGAGCAGGCGATAGCGGCGGCGGCAAACCTCGCCGGTGTATCTGGCGGATCAATTCTATTATTGCATGTTGTCAACCCTGATATCACACACCTGGAAGCCCCCGGCATATCTATAGGGACCATCGATGCGGAAATCGAGCGCGCGAAGCAGTATCTCGCTATGGTCGCCACGTGCAAAATGCTCTCCGGCATAAGCGTCACTACAGAGGTACTGGCGGGCGATCCTGCGCTGACGATCTTTCCCGCCGCGCATGCACATCAGGCAGACCTCATTATTATGTGTAGTCATGACAGCACAGGCACCAGGCGCTGGGACATGGGCAGCGTCTCGCAGAAAGTCGCCCGCTGCAGTCCACTGCCGGTCCTGATTCTCCGCGAGGGCACGGGTGTGCCCACGAACCTGCATCCGAGCGGCGTTCGTCCGGTGCGTGTTCAGGTGGCCCTGGATGGCTTGCCGTTTGCTGAGGCCGCCCTGCTGCCCGCAGCTCAACTCACCGCCGCCCTGTCGGCCCCGGCTCCGGGCGCCCTCCACCTGGTGCACGTCCTCCCACTCTCGATACAGGACGACCAGGCCATTCGCAAGAGCGCGCAGAAAGAGGCAGAGACCTATCTTCAAGCGATACAACAACGCCTGCTTACGGAGGATGCGACGGACCTCAAGCTGCAGATCACGACGGTTGTAGGTATTAATAGCGACGTTGCCGACGCACTCATCGGCATGGCCGAAGATAGCGAAGGGATGGAGGCAGATGAGGATTTCGAGGGCTGCGACTGCATCGCTATGGCGACCCATGGACGGGGAGGCTTGCAGCGCTGGCTGATGGGAAGCGTCACCGAGCGCGTGCTGCACGCCACAAAACTTCCGCTACTGATCATACGTCCACAAAAGGTCGCGGCAAGCTACAGACAAGCAGAGGCATTGACCTCTCGAAGCGACCTCTTCTAAGCATTAGTCTCGATACCAACTCACACTGTGCTTGCGTATATAGGATAGCCGAACGTTGAAGAGACGTTCGGCTATCCTATATATTATTTCTGAGGATGCATGAAACCGTAGTTGGCCGCACCCAACAGGGCGAGTTTGGGGTTGGTGATGACGTGCACGGGAAAATCCTTCAACATATCAGCGAAGCGCCCCTTGTGTTTGAAAGCATGCATAAAACTGTCAGCTTCGAGGAAAGGCAGGATACGCGGCGGGATGCCACCACCCAGATAAATACCACCGGTCGCCAGTACTTTAAGAGCCAGGTTGCCAGCCTCGGCCCCCAGGATGGAGGTGAAGGTCTGCAGAGCCGTGACGCAACGCGCGGACGGCGCCTTGCTATCCAGCGCGCACTTGATAATGAGTGGTGTGATATCCTCCTCGGCGTTGGTCTGATCGGTCAGCGACTCTGGCTCCTCTATCAAAACGACATCCCTGAGATACGCGTAGATGTGGGGCAGTCCCATGCCGGAGCAGATCTGTTCGTAGCTTACGTGATCGAACTTCGTCAACATGTAACGCAGCAATTCTATCTCGAAGGCGTTGGTCGGCCCAAAATCGGTATGGCCGCCCTCGGAGGGATGCGTCTGATAGCGCGTCCCGTCCCAGGTAAGGAAGGCTTCGCCCAGCCCGGTTCCCGGCGCGATCACGCCCAGCGTCCCATTTTTAACGGGTTGCCCCTCGTTGAGGGTACGCAGATCGTTAGCTCCCAGGAGCGGAACGCCACTCGCCGTAGCGACAAGATCATTCAACAACCGGATGGAGGGGATATGTAGTGCGCGCTGCAGTTCCTCTTCTTCCATGACCCAGGGTAGATTTGTGATCTTCGCTTTCCCCTCAATGACGGGACCGGCCACGCCGAAGCATGCCAGTTGCACCTGCTCGCCCGCCTGATACAGGAAATCGCGCACCAGCGATTCAAGACTGGGATATTGCGCACTGGGAAAGGTCGCTTCTCGCACTGGCGTTCGCAGTTCATCTTGAGATGCGAAGAGGGCAAGATTTGTTTTCGTTCCGCCGATATCGCCTGCAAGTAACATTCTTATGTTCTCCACTTCATGTAGGCACTCCCCTGGTAAAGGGACGCCTCTCGGCTCCTTTTTGTATAACCTGATAGTATTATTGTCACAAGAAAGGTCCCGGCGCATAGAGGAAACAAGGAGTCTCTCTATCGTATTCACACGCATGAGCCGCAAGTGATAAAATTACATCACACTGTGATTGGTTCGTGACGCGTCTGACCGTTACTAAACCAGAGTGACAAATAACGACACCGATTGCGTAGAGAGGAAGAGACGATGACATTCAGTATAGAACACGCATATAAAGAACTATATCCGCATTTCCAGGATCGTGTACGGCGCAATGAGCCTCTTGCCAATCATTGCACCTTTGGTATCGGGGGACCAGCGGATATCTGGGTCTCACTACAGGCACGGCATGAGCTCATCAGGTTGGCGCGTCTCTGCGCGGAGGGAAACTGGCCACTATTGATCGGTGGCAATGGCACCAATGTTCTGTACTCTGACGCGGGCGTTCGCGGCGTGATGGCGCACGTTGCTACAACCGATTACCATATCGAGAATAACGGCGATGAGACGGCGCTCCTGGTGGCCGCCGCCGGCGTGAGCTGGCCCACTCTGCTGCACGAGCTTGCGCCGCAGGGTTGGGGCGGACTGGAGTTCGGCGTGGGAATTCCTGGTACGCTGGGCGGGGGCGTGATCAGCAACGCGGGCGCACACAATGGGGAGCTCGGACAGGCGCTGGCATGGATTGAAGTGCTGGATGCGCGCAAGAGTGGCAACAAGGATGGCGATGATTTGCATCTGCCACAGATACGCCGCTATCAACATGACGAACTTGATCTAGGCTACCGGCATAGCCGTTTCCGCGAGCAACGCCGCTCTCGCTTCAACGCACAGGGATATCTGATCCCGGCCCCGCGCACGCTAATCGAGCCTGCCGAGATCGTTCTGTCGCTCGGCATCCGCCTGCACCGCGAAGATCCCGCGAAACTACAGAGCATTCTCAGCCAAAATCTCCTCTACCGCGAGCGCACACAGCCGCGGCAGCAACATACCGGCCTGATCTTCAAAAATCCTCCCGGCGACTACGCCGGTCGCCTGATCGATCTGGCCGGTATGAAGGGCTACACAATCGGCAATGCGCAGGTCTCGACGCTCGACCCGAACTTCATCATCAACCTGGGCGGTGCGCAAGCAGCGGATGTTGCGGCTCTGGCCGAGGAGACACATCGCCGGGTCCGCGAACAGTCCGGCATCGAGCTGGAAGTCGAGGTCGAGCTGCGCGGAGAATGGGCATAATTTCATGTGCCGGTCTGTTCAGTCGGGTTTATATGTAAATCGCGCCAGGGTAACAATTGTGTCACGAAGCAAGAGAGACTCCCGAGAAAAAAGATAGTAGACGCGTGTGGTATACTGTAAAAACACTGTATAGTGCATTGTTGCTCAGAGTAGATCGTCTATTGAAAGCTGCGCGATACAGAGTTTTTGCAGTGGGAAGACCCCAGAATCGAGAAGAACACATGTCTTTTACAGATCAGACCCTGTATTGCCGCGATTGCAATCAAGAATTTACGTTTACCGTTGGTGAGCAAGAATTTTATGCCAACCGTGGCTTGACTAACGCGCCGAGCCGTTGCCCAGAGTGCCGTGCGGCACGTAAGCAGGCGAACACCGGACGCGATTCTTATGGTAGAGGCGGGGGCGGCGGCGGCTACCGTGAGCGTGAGGCACGCCAGATGTATAGCGTGACCTGCGCCAGTTGCGGAAATGAGGCCCAGGTGCCTTTCCAACCGCGAGATGACAGGCCCGTCTATTGCCGTGATTGTTACCAGGCACAAAACAGTGGCCGTAGTAACGACCGCCGATCGCGCTGGTAATCCCAGTATAGAGAGTTAATAAGCGCCAGGAAGAGCTTCCCATGAAGATGAACAATCAATCCAGAAACTTCGCCAAACGGGTCCAGGTGGATTTACTGGCGCTTAGCGACTCAGACCTGTTTCATGTCGTTCATCAATGGATAGATAAGACAGATCCTTCTGGCGTATCTATCCATACGCCAGAGGCGACGCGCCTCGCATTAGGTTATACCAGTCTTGTAGAGACCAGGACGCACTCTCACTTGAATGAAGAGAGCGAAGAAAACAAAGAGGATGTACAATGGCAACCCCCTTCGCCACATCATCTACGCTCCCTCATTGAAGCGATGGATGTGAGTCTATTTACCTTGTATGTTATCACCCCCGCCTTCCAGTCACTGCACGAAACCTACCCCGAATGGTATGAAGGGGTGACCTTCAACGCACATCTCGCCAACTACCTGCGCTTGCTGAAGGACAAAACGACACATCATAAACCTGGGGCACGGTAGAAGGCTCTCGTGGTTTGTCAGAGAGTCTGGTTTGTCCATACTTTTCGCAACTATCACCCTCCACGTTCCATATCCCTATTGTTTTACATCGTCGCGCCTAGAATCCACGGCGCAAACTCCTCTTCGCCGACTCCCTGCGCCTCGCTTTTGCTCTGCTTGCCGCTCGCGACGGCGATTACCTCCTCCAGGATCTGCATCCCCATCGCCTGGGTGCTCACACCATCGAGCACGACGCCTGCGTTGATATCCATGTCGCTCTTCATGCTCTCATACATGGTCGTGTTGGTCGCTACCTTGAGCGAGGGGGCGGGTTTGAAGCCGAAGGCGGAGCCGCGCCCGGTCGTGAAGACGATGATGTTCGCACCGCCCGCAACCTGGCCCGTCACCGATACGGGATCATAGCCGGGGGTATCCATGACGACGAGGCCGCGCTCCGTGACCTGCTCGGCGTATTTATAGACGGCGTTGAGCGGTGTTGAGCCGCCCTTGGCGATGGCCCCAAGCGATTTTTCGTAGATGGTGGTCAGACCACCGAGCTTGTTGCCAGGGGTGGGATTATTGTCCATCTCCATATCGTTGATGGCGGTATAGTGCTCCCACCAGCGAATCCGTTCGACGAAGCTCTCGCCAACCTCGCGGCTGCGCGCGCGGCGGAGCAGGATATGCTCCGCACCATAGATCTCCGGCGTCTCGCTCAGCACGGCGGTCCCGCCCTGCCGCACCAGTTCATCGACACAGTAGCCCAGCGCCGGATTCGCCGTGATACCACTCCAACCATCGCTGCCACCGCACTGCAGCGCCACGGTCAGCTCGGAGATGGGAACAGACTCGCGCCGGACCGCGTTCACCTCGGGCAGGAGCTTTGTGATGATGCGCTCAGCTTCGTCGGCTGTGCTGGCAATGCCCGCGTTCTCCTGGATATTCAGGAAGAGCGCCTGCTTCCAGTTCGCGTGCTCGCCACGATCCAGCTCCATGTCGCGGATCAGCTCCTGCACCTGGTTGCCCTCGCAACCGAGACCGACCAGAAGGTACGCGCCTACGTTGGGATGGACCGCCATGCCAGCCAGGACGCGCTGCAACTGCTCGACCGCCGAACTGCCATGCCGCATGCCGCAGCCGCTTTTGTGCGTCAGACCAATGACGCCATCGATGTTGGGATACGCCCACATCACCTCGGAACCGAAACGGCGCTGAATTGCCCGCACCGTGCTGGCAGAGCAGTTGACGCTGCTGATAATCGCGATATAGTTGCGCGTGCCCACTTTGCCATCAGGGCGCCGGTAGCCCAGAAACGTGCGCCGCTGCTCCGGCGGAACGAGATCGACGGACCGCACATCGACGCCGTATTCGTAGTGCCGTTGGAGCTCTCCGACGGCCAGGTTGTGGCTGTGGACGTGCGCGCCCGCCGGAATTGGCTGCATCGCAAAGCCGATGATAGAGCCGTAGCGCCGCACGGGTTGGCCCTGTGCCAGCACGCGCAGGGCCACTTTGTGTCCCGCTTGTACGCGCTGTGTGACCTCTACCAGCCTCCCCTCCTCCATACCCGTAGCAGGCAGGCGCAGCACGATGCCGCGACCAAGCGGAACGCGCGCAATGGCAACATCATCATCGGGGTGCAGCAGGACCGCTACTTCGTGGAGTGGAAGCGGCTCGCCGCGTCCGGTGACGCCGCGCGCGACCGTATGGAGAATGGGTGGTAGATTATGCTGAGATTCCATTGCAAGAACTCCTTATGAGACCTGTGTCCGCAGAATTGCGGCAAAGGGCGTGAGCGAGCCATCCGGCTCAAGAGAAAAAGGTATTGCCGGACCAATCACCTCGACATCGGCGCCGGACCGTAAATGGTCCAGGCTCTGTGTGCTGGCCAGGATATACTCCAGGCGCAGCGTGTTCTCGATGCGCGCCAGGCGCACCTGCGTCGGATCGGCACGGCCACAGCTACGTATCGCTGCCTGAAGCGCGGAGCGATCATCGGGCAGGACCATCGGGATCTTGCACGAGTTCATCGCAATCACGCCTGCGGTCAGCGAATTGATATAGAGAGACTGGAGATCGAGCTTCTCAACCATGTGCGAGGTAGTAAAGTCGGCGTAGCCCACGCCGCTCGCATTGCCATGAGATGCTCCGGTGAGATCATGCACCGTGATATTGGTGATGCGAGCGGCGGTCGGCTTCTGCTGATCGACGGCACGCATGCGTCCAATGATATTGGGGTCCATACCGGCTCCGCTGATGTTCTTGCCCATCTCATCGACGACCAGTACGTCCAGCGCGTCCCAGGGCAGGCGCGGCATCATCTCCTTCGCCTGTCGCAGCAGGGCACGCTCGGGCTCGTTCGCGATCCCCTCCGCCGACACCGCCTTGATCTCGGCAACCTCATCATAGCCATTCTCGACAATTGCCAGGCCGCAGAGCAGGGATGCATGCGCGATGACGAACTTCGCCACCTCCGGTATATGCGTCGCCAGGCCCTCGACGCCCCAGGAGTGCACCTCCAGAGCGCCGGCGTGCTTGCCCAGGCCGATGGCAATCATTTTAGAGAGGCCACTCTCGATCGCGGCGTCGAAGTCGGTGTGCGGCTTGACGCGGTTGACCACAATAATGCCGTCGGCGGCGTGGGCGGCGCGGTCGATATAGACGGGCATACTGTTAGGCAGCCTTCCCAGCACATCGACATCGAGAGAAGATACGATGGGGACACCGATGGCCTGCTCTGTGATACCCAGACTGGCGAGGATGGCGAGCTGGCCTTCAGGCGTTGCCCCGCCGTGGCTCCCCATCGCCGGGACGATAAATGGTTCTGCCTCGTAGCGACGCAATGTAGCAACGAGGGTCGCTACAACCGGTATGATATCCGCCACGCCGCGACTCCCCACGCCGATGGCGATACGCGCGCCGGGCCATATCTTCGCATGCACGCTTTCAAGCGCGGCAGTCACCGCCGCACTGACATTCGCAATACGAGGACGAGGGAAACGCTGGCGCAACAACACGAGATCTGGCAACGGCACGGCAGTCAGGAGGCCATTGGTATCTTGAAATGGTTGAAGTAACATCGGCAACCTCCAGGTAAGAGTATCATAGTTTTACATCGATACATCCATAATCGATACATCCATAAAGGAAACGCACCACAAAGCGTCCTCGTAGCGATGAAGTCACCCACATCTCTTCTCAATGACAAACCGTCCACGCACCCATAACCGATTAGATGAGCCTACGGAGGCGACCTCCAAAAACGCGCACCCTCCCCAAAATGATACCATATCAACATCACACGGGCAGGCTAGAACGCTCTCGTAGAGAGAAACTATCGAGCGGCAGGAGGACTGGCAAGCATCGTCGTCGACGCGGTGGGACGTAGCGTTACACGACGACAGGCGCTAGAACTGATGGCACATGGAGGAACAGCGGTTTTTCTGGGCCTGAGCGACGCTGAAAGCTCGCTCGACATCCTGGGCCTGATCAATCGCGAGGTGCGCATCCAGGGCTCCTACGGCTCCTGCGATCGTGATATGCGCGACGCCATCGCGCTAATCGCGGATGGGCATGTCGACGCCACCACCTGGGTCAGACACTTCTCCTTGGAGCAGGGTCAGGAGGTCTTCACGCGCCTGGTCGACTCTCCACGAGGGCTGGTCAAGGCGCTCTTTACACTCTAACGTTGACAAAACGCCTCGCGCGCATGCGTAGTACAACATTGGCTACCAGCACTGCCCCGATCGTCAGTGCTGGTAGCGCAATATATGTCCAGGCTACCGGACCCAGGCGCAGATCGCTCAAAATCATATTGGCAGCCGTCCACGCCAGTACCAGACTGGCAATATCGAGCAGCCAGGGCAGACGCCTCATCAGCGTAGATAGCAGCGAGCTACCAAGCAATACCAGAGCAATGCTCAGCCCCAGGCCGATCGCGAGGACCAGGAGATTGCCGTCCGCCAGGGCACCAACGGCTAGAACATTGTCCAGACTCATCATCGCATCGGCCACCAGAATCGTGAGCACAGCCATCAAGAAGCCCTTCTGCACCAATTTACTACCCTGCGGGCCATCGCTCTGGTTGCGGCTGATCAGCAGGCGCAGTGCGATAAATAAGAGCACGATGCCACCGATAGTCTGCAAGAGTGGGATCTGTAGCAGCAACGTTGCCAGGATTGCGAACCCGACCCGCAAAATAATAGCACCAGCCCCGCCCGCAACAACGGCCATCCAACGCTGCCTGCGCGGCAAATCAGCCGCCACCACTCCGATTACCAGGGCATTATCGCCGCTCAAAACCAGATTCACAAGAACAATTCCAGCTATAGCGCTCAACCAACCGGGCATAATTTTATCTCCTTTTTCGCTGCCAGAAAATAGAATTCATCTCCACCCACTTACTTCCTTTCAGTCAGATGAGTGCTTCCGCTCCGACCGACTGACCGTAGGTAGATGCATCGCATCGTTGTCGGTCGGAATAGAGAGCGTCGTAGCACTAGCCGCGTATGCGGCGTTTCTGACTGAATTTAAAGCTTACCAAATTTTCATCATTGATGATAGGGACGCATTCTGTCCCTATCGACCAAATCTTGCTGCATAGTACCGCAACCGCCTTCCTATGGCAAATCGATATGTTTAGGACTAAAAGCAAGCAATTTGACACAAGTCCACACATTCCACTACAATCTCAGCATGAAACACATATGTAGCCTGACCAGAGTGAGACGCCTATGACTAACGAAAGCCAGCGCCTGGATCAATGCATCAGCAACTACCGATTGATCCGCTTATTGGGAAGAAGCGACTATGCCGAGATCTATTTAGGCGAGCACAACATAACGCGCACGCAGGCTGCCATTAAATTATTCGATGGGCGAGGCAACGACGCCGCGAAATTTCTTGCCCAGGCAGCCCTGCTGACACAACTCCGCCATCCGCATATCATACAGGTGCTCGACTCCGGCATGGCTGACGATACGGCATTCCTGATCATGGACTATGCACCCAGGGGAACGTTGCGCCAGCGCTATCCGAAAGGGACGCGTCTCCCGTTGGTCACGATCATGCACAACGTCAGACAGATTGCCAGCGCACTACAATATATCCACCTGCACCAGCTTATTCACCGTGATATCAAGCCGCACAATATGTTGCTCGGCCCAAACGATGAGATCATGCTCTCCGATTTCGGCATCGCTATTGTTTCGCAGAGCCTCAATCCCACGACGCTAGCCTTCCGCGACTTCGAGGGGACCGTGCTATACGCGGCACCAGAGCAATTGCAGGGGAAGCCGCGCCGGAGTAGCGATCTTTATGCGTTTGGCGTTGTCGTCTATGAATGGCTCTGCGGCGACTGGCCGTTCACAGGAACGTTTGAAGAGGTAGTACACCAGCACCTGTTTATTCCCCCCCCTTTCTTCAGCGAGAAGGGTGTCGAGATCGCACCAGCCATCGAGAAAGTTGTACGCAAGGTCCTGGCAAAAGAGCCCGATCAGCGCTTCCCTAGCGCGGAGGATTTTGCATACGATCTTGAACAGGCATGCAAGAAGACGCACATCCCCAACATCTCTTTACAATCCCCCCCCAGAAGACAGTTTATGTCACCGTTGCCGTTCGCGCACGATGCATTTGCCAACCAGAAATGCAGCCTGAACCTGGGATAAAAGAAAAGCGCTGTCGGTCATCGACTTCGTGCGCATGATGCGCATCTTCTACACCCAGAAATAGCAGACGCCCCGGTCAGTATTATTCCAGGCTATGGATAAATGCTGGCACTGTTTGCATATATATTCTCTATCCTGCGTATTCTCTATCCTGCATCTTTCCTACAGAATGTGCTTGTGTACAAAAGTCCTTTCCTGTCGAAAAAAAGTTAAACGCGCGCCACACGAACGTTTCAAAATACTATGAACATCTATTTTCAATAGCAGAATAACACTGAGCATCACAATCTTTATAAACGAAAGGGTATATATCGATCCTTTTCACATTATCTTTTTATCTTCAGGAGAAGTCCACACATGTCCGATTGTGTAGGTCTAAAATTAGGCAATTATCGTATTATCCGCCTGCTGGGCCAGGGAGGCTTTGCCAGCGTCTATCTTGGTGAACATGTCTATCTAAATACTCCCGCCGCTATCAAAGTGCTGAATATGCAACTGGCGCATCATGCGCTCGAAAGCTTCCTCAAGGAAGCCCGCACTATTGCACGCCTGGAACATACGCATATCATACGCGTACTGGAATTTGGTATAGAAGAGATTACTCCATTTCTGGTCATGAGCTATGCAGAGCACGGGACGCTGCGCCATCGCTATCCCAGAACGAGCATCCTGCCGTGGACGACGATCGCCTCCTACACAAAACAGGTGGCAAGCGCCCTACAGTATGCGCACGATCATGGGGTGATTCACCGCGATATTAAGCCAGAGAACATGTTGCTGAGGGAGAACTTGACGCTCCAGCTTAGCGATTTCGGACTGGCTATTATCGCACAGAGTACGAACGTGCCCGCACGCGTGACGGCTGGCACGACGGCATATATGGCGCCGGAGCAGATCCAGGGCCAGCCGGGACGAGCCAGCGATCAGTACGCGCTAGGCGTCGTCGCTTACGAGTGGTTCTGTGGTTCCTGCCCCTTTACAGGCTCCGAACGCGAGATCACCATCCAGCACCTGTATACTTCCCCACCACCCTTACGTGCAAAAGCCCCCGCCGTCACACCCGCCATTGAGAAGGTTGTGATGAGAGCGCTAGCAAAAGAGCCTGGAAAGCGCTTTGCCAGCGTTCAGGAATTCGGCTATGCACTGGAAGATGCCTGCATGATGCACACGCTTCAAAATTCACGCCTTGCCGATAGATCGGCTATCTCGCTCGAGTCACCTCTCGCCTCATCTATCCCAGGCCAGGAAAAGAGCACACCGACGTCTTCAGAGGAAGACACGGCTCTATCTCAACTCCCCCCAGACCAGATAGGCCGTACCTCCTTTGAGAAACGAGGCGCTCCTGCACCCGGCATGGATGGAACACCTGATGATCTACCGCTACACTTTGCGGATGGTGAGGGCGCGTTCACTGTTCAATCGCGCATCTCGTCTCTATCTGTGGAAGTCGAGCTAAGGGAACCATATTCACAGTTCCCCTTACAGACGCAGGAAAGAAATTCTCCACCCTATACGCCACCAGCGTTCTCCCTGGTGGTCCCTGTCTCTGACCCACCTTTCACACCAAAAGAGGGAGTGGTGTCGTCCCAGGCGAGAAAACTCCCTCCGGGAACCCCGCTCCCGACGCTTATGCGCCTTCCGACGACAGGAGTGTCGAGGACAAGAGTAAAGCCGCATCGCCCTAAAGCACGGCTCGTTGCCATTGCGCTATCTGGCCTGCTCGTCATCGGACTCATGATCTTTGCGGGAGTGATCAGTTGGCCTCGTTTTACACAGGACAAGAGAACAGTATTCATTACGCAACAGGCAACGGTGCCCGCTACAACGACCCCTTCAGTCACGGCGGGCGGCCAGGAAACGCCTCCTGGCACGACCGCGACGGCTACAGTGGGACAGACCAGCGTTATACCCACAATGCAAGCGGGCGCAACGCCAACCATACAACCGGTCACTATCCCCACGAAGGCACCAGCCACGGCACCGATAGCGACACCAGATCTCACGCCGGTACCGCCGCTCACGGTCACTATCACCAGCGCCCCAACAAGCGCACCAGCGTACACGATCGTCGCCATCTCCACAAAGGCAAACGAAGGTGGAGTCATTATCGCCCTGAACGGCAAGGTGCGCTCCTTCGGGCAGAAGACGGCAAACAGCCAGGGGATCGCCGTCTTCCAGATACGCGTAGTCGGTAAAGTCAATATATTGACAGCTACCGCTACAGATCAAAATGGCAATGAGGCGAGTTCGTCTCCCTGGACAATCACCGTCACCTGAGCAAGCAAGAAAGGGAACGTCACAACCACCTCCATATGCATGAGGGGAGCAAGCATATATGGATTACAGAGATCTTGAATCCGAGCATTCTCTGATATCAAGCAGCAGAGAAACGCCGAAAACAAAAGAGCAGTGGCTGGCGGAGGGCGATGCTCATTTCAGAGATGGCTGGTACCAGGCAGCGCTTACCTCTTATGAGCAGGCGTTACGCCTCGACCCACAGAGCAAGCATGCGCAGCAAGGGAGATTTCATACCACCTCTCGTCTCAAGCGCCATGAAGAAGGCAGCACATCTCATCAGAAGGCGATTCATCTCTCTCCTCACCTCGCATACGAGCACTATAACACCGGCAACACGCTCTACCAGCTCGGTAGCTACGAAGAGGCCCTGGCCGCCTACAAGCAGGCGATCGCCAGCTCACCGAATTTTGTCCAGGCCTATCAGGGTCAGGGCAACGCGCTCTACCGGCTCAGGCGCTACATCGAAGCCATAGCAGCTTTTGAGCAGGCGATCCGGCAGGTCCCCAGCTATGCAGAGGCGCATTATAGTAAAGGTATTGCGCTCTCCACCCTCAAGCGCTACGACGAAGCTCTACTCGCATTTGAGCAGACCGCCGGGCTGACACCATACGACGCGGGAACGCACTTCAACCGTGGCATCGCCCTGTACGGGCTCAAACGCTACGACGAGGCCCTGGTTGCCTTCGAGGAGTCTATCCGCCTTGTCCCCAACAACGCCCTCAGCTACCACAACAAGGCCAAAGTGCTCTACAGCCTCAAGCGTTACAACGAGGCCCTTCAGGCCTGCGAGCAGGCACTGCACATTGCCCCTACCTATGTCAGTGCCTACAACAACAAGGGGAACGTGCTCTATGGCCTCAAGCGCTACGACGAGGCCCTGGAAACCTACAGACAGGCTGTCAAACTTGCTCCCCAGGATGTACGGACATACTATAATATGAGCAAGGCCCTCTATGGCCTCAAGCGCTACGACGAGGCCCTGGCGCTCAGCGAGCAGGCGATCCAGCTTGCCCCTCAGGATGCGCGCTCCTACTACAATAAAGGTAACATCCTCTACGGCCTTAAAAACTATGAAGAAGCTCTCATCGCCTACGAGCAGGCAACGCGCCTCGATCCCACCGACGCACGCGTCATTCGCGCCAAGGGACAAACATACTACCGTCTGAAATGTTACAACGATGCGTTCACGGCGTCGGAACAGGCCATTCGCCTGGACCCTACCGATGCCTCGTCGTATGCCTTCAAGACCCGTACAGCCTGGAAGCTCAGACGCGTTCACGAGACCTTTTCAACCCTCAAGAAAACAGTGGCCTACTATATGATGCAGCGGAGAAGAAGATCCTGACGCTTCATAAAAAAGATGGGACACTTTTGATAATGCCTTGCCGTCAAGGAAAGCTACAGTTTATGCTATTGTTAACCAATCATCAATAGAACTGACTGAGGGACAATACATGGAGACTAACGCTGATATTGATATGGCCGACTATCGCGCGCTTTCAGAATTTCGTTATCAGATTCGCCGTTTTATGCGCTTTAGTGAACAGATGGCCCGCTCCGCAGGACTCGAGCCGCAGCAGCACCAGTTACTCTTGGCGATCAAGGGACTCCCCGAAAGCAGAAAAGCAGCCATAGGCGAACTGGCCGAGCGGCTACAGATTCAGCACCACAGTACGGTTGAACTGGTAGATCGTATGATGGAGCGCGGCTTCGTCGAACGTACGCGCGATGAAGCCGATCAAAGGCGTGTGATTGTGCACCTCACCGAACAGGGTGAAGAGATTCTACGCCGCCTTTCAGCCACCGTCCTGGCGGAACTGAGCGTTACAGGACCGACGCTTGTACATGCTTTGAGCATCCTGATCAGAGATCAGGATGGAGAGAGGCATGGCGAATAATCGGGCCTCTCCTCTTCCAGCCACTTCAAAGCAGTACAGCAAGTTGCTGCCATAATCCGCAACCTGATCTGCCCTTAATTCGTATCATGCTTATGCTATGTAAAATAGTTATGTGGAGGTTGAGATGGGAAATGAGTACACGAGATCCAGGAAAGCATATCGTTGCATTGCACACGCTGAGTATATTCGATACTACCAGCGTACAAATGGAGTTGCACGATGAAAACAAAAATGATGACGAAGCTCATCCGGCTGGCTGCTGCCGTACCGGTTCCACAGAAGCGCCATGCTGGCAACCGATCCCGCGTCGGTGTATGCTGGCCTCAAACACCAGGACGAGATCGCAATCTAATGTGGCAGCCGACCTGCTGGCCCGCTAGTGGGAAGATGCCTCCCGGCGCCCAAAGATTCCCACTGCTCTAATTTTCTTACGTCGCATATACACAGTTCTCATACTACAAACATGTTAACACTTATAGTAGTTTGAGCTCAGCCTCCAGATCGTCGATAAACTGGCGCGCGAGACGGCCCGAGCGCCCAACATGCTGGCGCTCCCAATGGAGCGCTCGCTCATTGAGCGCCTCCTCCGGCAGAATAATACCGCGTTGCTGCGCCAGTCCCGCGACGATCTGGAGGTAGCGCCGCTGATCGGGTGAACTGAATGTTACCCGCAGTCCGAAGCGATGGGCCAGCGATTGTTTCTCGTCCATACCGTCGCGCCAGTTCACATCCTCGCTCGGCTTGCCGCGCTCGGCGAAGTTCTCGCGGACCAGGTTCATGCGGTTGGAGGTGGCATAGATCAGCACGTTCGCCGGACGCGCCTCGGCGGTCCCCTCAAGCAGCATCTTGAGCACCTTGTACTCCGTCTCGTGCTCCTCGAAGGACAGATCGTCGATGAAGAGCAGGAAGCGCGGCGCCCGCCCACGCAACTGTGCAATAATGCGTGGCAGATCGCCGATATACTCTTTGCGCACCTCCACCAGGCGCAGGCCCTGATCGGCGTAGGCGTTCACCAGCGCCTTCACGGTCGAAGATTTGCCCGTGCCCGGCGCGCCGTAGAGCAGGACATCCTGGGCGGGAAGTCCGGCGAGAAAACGCTCCGTATTCGCCTTGAGCAGCGACTGCTCGCGTTCGCACCCGATCAGGTTGCTCAACTGCACAGGATCGGGATGGGCGATCCCGTGCAATCCCTCCTCGCTGCCCTGCCAGCGCAGGACGCGATAGCGCGCCAGCGGACCCATGCCATGACGCGACCAGTACGCCTCCAAAGGCTCGGTCAGTTCGTCCCAATCTACGCACTCCATTGCGGTATACGCCAGCTCATCGCGCGCATTCCGCTCCTCCGGCGGCGGCGCAAGATCGTACCACGGCACCCACGCATCCTGCAGAACGGGCAGTACCGGAACAACAATCTCGCGCGCGAGTTGCCAGAGCATCTGCGCATCGAGTCGAAACAACAGGTGGAGTGCGCGCAGATCACGCTGCGCCTGGGACCGCAGCGCCGACGTGATGGTCTCCCCACGCTCAACGCGTGAACTCCACAGATTGCTGTCATCGGCCAGGCGAGCAATAAGGTAAGCCTGCCAGGCATCGGGCAGAGTAGCATTGCTATCGACAGCCACTGCAAGCTCTCTAAAGGCAGTACTATAGGAAAATGCCACCGCCACCGCGGCGGGCTCCGGTGAGGCGAGCAGGTGCAGCAGGTCCAGGACGGCCCGCCCCGCGCGACCGTCAAGCACATCGTGGAGCAGCGTTATGCCGTGAACGGCCTGCAGGGCCGTCAATACAGACTGGTGGGAAGGAAGCGAAGAAACTGGATTCACGTGGTAATACCCCTGTTCACAAATTTTGTTGCGATCTTCATCGATGAGAGCGGTCGATAATAAGTACAGTATAACACGGCTCTCACCTATGAGCGAGACCATAGTGACGCCTGTCTTGGCAGACCAGGAGATATCGAGTAATATACTTTTCATTGGGGAAAGATAAAGAGAAGGTGAGCAGATCATATGGGAAAACCATTGTTGATTATTGTGAATGGCCTCCCTGGCACTGGAAAGACAACTCTGGCGAGACGGCTCGCAGCCGATCTTCGCCTACCAGTCTTCGGTAGAGATGGCATTTATGAGACGCTCTACGATGCGCTGGAATGTCAAAGCAATGGGCTCTCACCTTTGATAGGCCCCGCAACTTTTACATTCCTCTACTACATTGCAAGCTCATTGTTAGCAGCAGGCCAATCGTTAATCGTTGAGGGGTTCTTTGGTCGCCCCGAACTAAGAAGCGCCGAGTTTCTCCAATTGCAACACGCTCACGATTTTGAGCCATTTCAAATTCTGTGCAAGACAGATGGGGAAGTCCTCCTGGAACGCTTTCTCGCACGGGCAGGAACTGTAGAACGACACATCGGCCATCGTGATCGCGACCTGGAATTTATTGAACAAAACAAAGAGCGGGTCTTACAGGGGCATCTTACTCATCTTGCTCTCAGTGGCCAGGTCGTTGAAATCGACACTACAACTTCCCACAGTTTTGATTACGCGGCCTTACTCCAACGAGTTCGTGCCGCTCTCTTAAACACGCTCACCAACTGAATACATTGCATCATTCGTGAGCAGCGTAAGCAAGCAAATGTAAAAATGCTCTTGCGCATATTTTCCCACGTGATATCATTCTGTCAAAAGAGCTTTTTATTTTTCACACAAAAAACATGAGGAAACATATGTCGTCAACGCACTCAAGCACCGATACCCTGCGCGTCGCGCTTATCGGCTATGGACTTGCAGGCTCGGTATTTCACGCTCCACTGATCGCCGCAACTCCAGGTATGAGCGTCTCGGCAATCGTGACAGGCTCGCCCACCCGGCAACAGCAGGCCCGACAGGATTTTCCAGCGGCGGAGATTCTTACGGGGGCTGATGCGCTCTGGTCGCAGCCTGCACGCTACGATCTGGTTGTCATAGCAGCGCCCAACCGCGCCCATGTCCCCCTGGGCCTCACCGCGCTGAACGCCGGACTGCCCGTGGTCATCGATAAACCAATGGCGGCAACAGCTGCTGAGGCGGAACAGCTTATCGCCGCCAGCAAGAAAACCGGGAAGCTTTTAACGGTCTTCCAGAACAGGCGCTGGGACAATGACTTTCTGACCGTACGGCAGATACTCGCCGATGAGCTGCTCGGTCCCATCACACGCTTTGCTTCGCACTATGATCGCTATCGTGCCGCGCCACGAGCCGATGCCTGGCGCGAGTCGGCAGCGACGGAGGACGCAGGAGGACTACTGTACGACCTTGGCAGCCACCTCATCGACCAGGCCACGCAGCTCTTCGGGCGACCACTACAGGTCTACGCTGAGAGCGAGCGACAACGTCCTGGCGCGCTGGTAGACGACGACACATTTGTAGCGCTCACCTTCGCACATGGCCTCCACGCCCACCTGTCGATGAGCGTCGTAGCGCGTATAGCCGGGGCCCACTTTCGCATCAACGGGCTGCACGGCACCTATGAAAAATGGGGAATGGACCCGCAAGAAGACGCGCTTAAAGCTGGCATACGACCAGGAGATCCCTCCTGGGGCAGAGAAGCACGCGAACAGTGGGGCAGGCTCTCGACGGATGTCGGCGGCGTGCATTTCGATGGATCGGTGGAGACGCTGGCTGGGAGCTATGAAAGCTTCTATCGCCTCCTGCGTGACGCTCTCGTCACAGGGGGTCCGCCTCCCGTCGATCCGGCTGATGCGGCGCTTACCATACGCATCATCGAAGCCGCGCAACACAGCGCGCAAAGCGGCAATATCGTCGCAATTTAACCAGGCACCGAGATAGACTGGCGTTGCAGGTCGTGCAAGAGTTCGGCGAATGCCTTCTGGTAAACACTTTCATCATTCCAGCCGGAAAAATTCCGCATGCGATGCTTTTGTAATGAGGAGAGCAGGCTATTCTGACCACTGCGATTCTGCAACGCAACGAGAAACTGATCCGCCGTCGTATCCAGAAACGCGGGATCGAGGTACAAAGGAAAGAGGATAGTGCGCTTCTGGCGCTCTTCCAGGCTCAAAGTCATGCGCACTTCCTGCTTGATCCATTCACTACCGAGAGTATATTCGGAGAGCAGCAGCAGCCAGGTATCGTAATGCTGAAACGTCTCCGCCATGCGCTTGAAATCGTCATCATCGCCCTTAAGCTCATGCAACACAAACCAGCACCTCACGCCCTCGCTCTGCAGATCTTCATAGAGGCGTGCAGCAAAAGCCTGATCATGGCTTGAGGCGCTGATGAAACAAGAGAGATACTGAATAGGAGTACTGAACATTGAGTGCGTGTAGGTAATGAAATGATCGGGAGCGCCTATCCCTCTTAAGAATTCGTCAGGAATATGTCCCTGCGAACGGTACAGGGTATGAATGTCGACGTAAGAACGGTCCATATGCCGGATGGTCTCCAGCCCCTTTGCGGTACTCAGGTCAACATTCGCGAAGTTCGTTCCACCCAGAACGGCCTCTCTAAAGTTTGACTGGTAAAGATTACTTTCCTTCAATTCTGCTTGCACGAGATCCGCCTGGTAGAGATGCGCCTGTTGCAGATCGGCCCGGCGTAGATCCGCGCCCCTGAGAGATGCACGCCAGAACATCGCTCCCTGGAGCAGCGTCCCTTTCATAACGGCGCCTTTCAGACTAGCTTCGCTCAGATTCGCGCCTACTAGATTCGCGCCACTCAGTACAGCCCTTCTGAGATCAGGCTGTACTCCAGGAGATTGACTACGCCATAAGTTCCACTTCTCGCTTCCCTGTTGAAGAAGTTCCAGGTGATACTGGTTCGCCACTTATCCCTCTCTCTACGATCTTGCAAGCAGTTCTGCATTAAGTTCAACAACGTTTTGAATAGCTTAGCACATCTGTCCACCAATGACAAACAGTGAAGCCGTAATCCACAAGTTGGAGAGAGTCACCCCCGCGATTATCGTGCTGGGAGAGGAAGCACGGTCACCTGGTAGGGTTGTAGCGAAACCATCTTCTTATAATCAATACTCACAGTGAGTCTCTTCGCTGTTTTATTCACCAGCATGACCCAGCTGGACGAAGCCAACGCCTCCACACTATTGGAATCGGAGACGATCGTCTGGTAGATACGCACGCCGTGTGCAAAGTAGGTATTGAGATCCTTCAAAACATAATAAAAAGGCGACGCTCGCCCTCCACCCTGCTGGTTCGTAGCGGTCCAGATAGTGACATCCGCCGGCGTGGCACCTGTGCTGCCCCAGGAAAGCGCTACCGCGCCACCGGCCTCCAGGAATTTCATCAGCGCGTAGGCCTTGATCGCAGTATTGTAGGTATCGTTGGGGGCATAGTCATAGGATGTTGCATACCACTCCGCGAACCAGACTGGCAACGTCCTGGCCCCAGGATAGGTGGTCGGATCAAGCGACCTGATCCATTGCGTCACGTCGGCAAACTTTTCAGCGGCAGTAAAGGGGTCCGCATCGGTCTCGATATCTCTGTTTGCATTGTTCGCATCCAGGGTAATAAATCCCGCCCCCTCTTTATGCTGCAGCCAGTACATGATCACATCAAGCGGTCGGCGATCAAATGTGCCATATGCCTTCGTGATATTAGAAAGCTGACTCTGATTGGTTGAATGCCAGGTATCCATCACCACATATGGTCCGCCCACCTTGATACTCTGCGGTGGGATATTTAGGGATTTGGCAACCTGCATCAACCGGGCATAGACCTGGTTGTACATGAAGGTATAGCCATGCTTAGCATTGGAGCCGCCGGGATCGCCGGCGCTTGTGGTGTAATCATACGCGTTGGTGATGGGATCGTAGTATCCCTTCAGCTCGTTCCAGACCTGGAAATAACGGACATTGTAGGGAGCAGCCATATAGCGTTCCGCTACGCGCTGCACCAGGTGCAGCCACGCCCCCATCTTATTATCCAGAATCCTGGAACCATAGGCGATGTCCGACCACTCGTCGGACTGGGTAAGAACCTGTGTGCTCCCATCAGGTTCCAGTTGTCCTTTCATCCACCACGGCGCCTCGCTTAACGTAAGCACCGGAATGCCGTCCATCGCACGAATAAGTTGCAGGCGGCTATCCAGGTACGACCAGTTTGTTGGCTCTGGCTGGTTGGGATCGGGCCAGGGATCGGGGGCGCCCCAGGCCATAATCGGCGTATCTACGTAAGGCATAGACTGCTTAATCAGCGATTTTGCATTGTTGACTGCGGCGAGATTGTTTCCTGGCTGCACATCTAACGATGTATCGATAAGAGAGATACCAGGGGCGAACTGACTGGTCAGTAAGGGAGAAGTCAGATCGACGTCCACAGACACATCGGCCTCCGTCGGGACGTTGTCCTGAACAGGAAAGATAAGCCCATGTGCAGTAGAATGCTGCCCACAGGATGCCAGTATGACCGAAAGCAGCATGCAGAGTAAAAACAGATGCGTACTGCTATTTTTTATGTAGCGGCGAAATGAGCGCCGAGAGCGCAAAAGCATCCAACCAACACCTTTGTTTCTTCATGATAGAGAGAGATCAGGCGCCTTTAGCGTGTACCTGGCGTCCCTGCTGTGTGGAACGCAGAGCGATAAACCAGCGCGCGAAGGCCAGCAGGAGCTGTGCAACCGCTCCCGCCAGGCAAAAGCCCAGCAGTATATCGAAGATCAGAACCGGTGACCACCGGTTCGCATATAATATTATTCCGGCCACGAACGCACCGATAACGAAGCTAAGCGTAACTCCTAACACCAGTTCAGCGACCATTTCACGCAAGCGAAAGAAGCGGACGACCGCCATACCTGGGCAGATGAACAGAAACGCCATGACAAGAGACGGACGCAGAAGCTCAATATCGGGCGTCGCGATCACCTCGGGCACGAGAATGACCAGGCCCGCGGCTGCCGTCAGCAGCAGAATAATTATCGGCCACAACCAGGCTGACCGGAATAGGAAACGCATCGCTCTCTACCTCTTAATTTTTTCCGATGTAATGGAGTATCTGCACATCACGATTTCTATATATTAGCACAAACAACTTGGACGCAATTAATTTCTTCTCTAACTTGTCGAGCGTACCAGGTGGCAATCCTTCAGAATCGCCGGTCGCCCTCTGGGTGCGCGTGATAATGATAAACACGTTCGGTGAGGACTGATTATGTATCAGTTGCACAATCGCGTTCACATTCAGGGCCGCCACAGCATCAGGTATATCATCTTCCAATGAATCTTGATTGTATTGCTCGTAGTCTCTGAACTCCCAGGGCGTACCGCCCCAGGCTTCCAGCAGGTACGAGTCACGGGGAGCGATATCATAGAGGTGTTCAACGCCCGTAAGCTCCTCGGGAGTGATATAATCCATGCGCTCGTTGCCGTAACGGGTAAAAAGGAACGCGCACATCAAGAAGACGCAAATAACAATGAGAGCGCCTTTCATAAAGATAGAGACGTCTCTGCGAGTCGACGTAAAGAAGATCGAAGCGGCAAACAGACACATTGCAGGCAACGTAAAGAGGTAGATGCGCAGAAGCATCTCACCGCCGTACGACTGGGCCAGAAACACCGGGAAAGGCGCGAGCGCGAGTATCACATAGGTCACGTCACGGTAGCCCTTTCGCAGGCGCATGAGTGCACCTATGAGCGCGAGTCCCCACACCAGGACAGTCATAAAGAGGCGTATGTCGCTGATCATATTATGTTGCGGGTCCCCCTGCGTCACGCGACCGGTTACGTTCTGTGTGACGGAGCTTCCCACATTCGTAAAGTCGCCAATGAGGGCGTTGATATTACCCGCCAGGTAGGGCTGCGCCATAAAGTAGAGCCAGCCCGCAGTCATCAGGATCATCACCACAGGCAGCCAGATCGGATTATTGCGCCGCAGAACGACAAGGACAGTCACAGGCGCAAGAGCCAGGAATGGCGTCAGAGGGTGACTGAAGACCATAAACCCGAAGATCGCCACCAGACAAACCTGGAGGATCACGAGCTGCGTTTTACTGGCAGGAGCATTTGGCAATGTATCTGGCGCAGTTAACCAACTGAAGAAACGCCGGGCCAGCGGCAGCAAAGGTCCAAGGAGGCGCCAGCGCCGACCCAGCTCACGCGGCTTCTTCGGCACGGGGACTTTAAACCATTTCACCAGAATAGCAATCATGACCAGGTACAAAAAGAAGTTAAATCCCTGTGGTGAGAAGTAATCCTGTGCAATCCAGTTGGTCACAAAGAAGAAGAATACGCTGAGCCACACGATGCGCTTATCATTGGTAAATGTCGTCCCAATCATGTAGAGCGGTCCGAGGTAGAGCAGGTTATTAAAGACTGGCGCCCAGGCCGCGTACGGCAGAATGCTCGCATAGCCCGCGATCTTTGTCAGGAAAGCCGCGTAAATGAAAAATCCAGGCCAGTTAAAGTAAGCATCCAGGTTGGGGTCAACCCCTCCATGCCGCATAATATAATCGGTGTACCCCGCGTGTCGATACACAACTGCAAAGCGCGGGACAGTCTCCGTGAGGGCCGTCACGCCGTACAGCACCCATATCACAATAAGGATATGCAGCAAGATGATGGGTACGCTCAAGCGCTTCTGCGTTAAAGTCAGGCCAAAGCTTGCCGCTATGATGAGAAGCGCAGCGATGTAGGACGGAGGGAAGATCGAGACCATGCCCAGGCCATTCATGTTTCTGAGGGTGTCGTGCACCGTCTGCAGTGAAAGAGCCCAGATGACAAGAGCAGCGATCGGCAGTATTACGGTCACAATCGCGGTGACGATAGCCGCCCGTGACCACTTTTCTTTACCCTGCTGCTCAATATGTTGCCCGCAAACGCTGCAAAACTTCGCATGCGGCGGCAATTTTGTTCCACATTGGGGGCAGGGGAGAGCCTGCGATGTAATGATCGCTTTATGCTCCGCAGTGCTCAAAAGGCCAGGGACGAACTCCTCAGTTTCACTTCTATCGAGGCGTAGTCCACAGTTTTTGCAAAAGCTCGCATTCTCCTCCAGGCGTTCGTGGCAGCGCGGGCACGAACGCCGGGGAGGACGAGCGAAGAAGCGTGGGAGCAGCAGGGTCTCGTCCATCGCCCCATTGGTCAGAGCAGGCGTGCTGGGCACGGGCTGCGTCTCCAACTGATCAGGCGCAAGTGTGCTATCTGAAAGCTGCGCCAGTCGCTGCGCCCTCAACTGCCTGTCCGCCTTTGCAGCCGCCGCGTTTCTCTCATTGGCGACCGAAAACGAGATGCTCAACAGTTGCTGCGGCACTACCATCTCACCGCTGGCATAGCGCCAGGAATCCTCATCATCATCGTCATAGAATGCCGAGACACTCGTCAGGCTGCGTGTATCCTGGTCCTCGATGGCTCCATCTGAAGCTGAGACACCCACCAGTTGCCGCGTATCCTGGTCCTCGATGGCTCCGTCTGAGCCCGAAGCGCTTACGAGCTGGCGCGTGTCCTGCATTTCCACCCCATTCGAGGCTGAGACACTCGCCAGACTGCGCGTGTCCTGTGCCTCGATTGATGCATTCGAGGCAGAGACACCTGCCAGACTGCGTGTCTCCTGCTCCTCAATTGCCCCCTTCGAAGCCGAGGCACTCGCCAGCCGTCGCGTCTCTTGCTTCTCAATAGCTAGCGAAGCACTTGCATGTGCAACTTGCGGTGTCGCGCGTCGTGGGAAATTGAAATGGGCGGCCTTATAGACAGCGGGAGCCATTAAGGTACCCTCGATATATACCGCTACCACCCAGCCAATGCTCAATCCTAACAACCCACCCATGCGACCGCCCACGGCTGCAACAGCCAGTTCGAGAAAACTGCCAACCGCTACAGGAATCATAGCGCGCGTCATCTGCTTGTCGATGCGCTTCACTGCTACGTAGTGGTATTTGATCATTGTCGGAAAGGCTGCAAGGCTCAGTACGCGCAGACACCAGGTAGCCTCCTCGGCGTAAACATGGCCGAAGAGGCTCAGTATGATACCAGCTCCAAGCTGTAGAACCAGATTCGCCGCGATGGCGATGATAAACGCAAGTCCCAATGTCATACGTATCTTGCGGGCGAGTTCTTCAGTTTCAGAGGGACTGATGGCATAAAGCACGGTAGTAAGGGCATAGGAGGCGATAAAGACCAATCCCGAGATCATCCAGGCCGTATAGAACCAGGCGTTTGCCGTTGTTGACAGCAGAATCGTCACCAGTACCGGTAGGGCCGATATTGGAACCTGTTGAATCAAATTAAGCATGTGATGCTGAAAGGCCGAGAACCCTAGCCTGCGCATCAGGCCCCAATCGGGCATTATCTGTTTCAGGGTTGCCTTTCTCTTTATTACGACGAATCCGATGAGCGGGATGAGCGAGATCAGACTACCCAGCGCCCATGTCCCATAGATTGCCACGCCTCCCGCGTATCTACTCAGCCACATGCCCAGCGCGTAGAGCGCGATCAGCTTTGTGGCTGCAAAAATCGCATTGCGCCAGAACTGCAACTCTCCATAGAGAAGCCCGATCAGCGCCTGGTCAAGGACAATTGTAATCGACGCGAGGCTTACGCCACTGGAAAAAATCAAGATACTGCTAACGGACGCTCTCAGAGGAAGAAAGGCTGGTGACATGAACGGTGCGATCAGAGCAAAGAGAACACCGCCAAGTCCTCCTACCACGCCCACCAGGATAAGGGCCGCGCTAATCAGAGACGCCTCTTTACCGGGCCGACGTGGAAGTTCGCCGATTAATAGGGTACCCAGGCCCAGCACGCAGACAGGCCCAAGCAGCATCATGACCGATACAGAGGCAGAAGCCAGGCCAACGACGGCGGGCTGAAATTGTCGAGCGGCCACCCACCAGTACGCAAAGCCCAGAACGCCCGTTATCAGCGTCGTTCCGATCAATGAGCCAGCATTGACGAGCATGACACGATTTGCTTTTATCCATTGAAACAGTAATGCTCTCACTGCACTAGCTTTCCTTTTTTATAAGCGGGGTAACGTCTGCTTCAGAAACAGACGGCAATGCCTTTAACGATGGCTGAGCACTCTCTTGCATATCTGAACTGGCCGCCGTACGGGAGAAGCGCAGGTTTATGGCTCCTACCAGGTACCCCGCAACGGTGATCATCAAGCCCGCTGCTATCGCAACCGCCCGCTGCAGGCCCGTCACATCTAGACGGAAGAACATATCTTGCAAGCCACGTAGTATGCCGCCAGCGAGGCTGCTTATAATATAAGAGCGCTCGGAAGACAGGCCATCCTTTGCCCCCACATACTCAGCGATAGTCGCCTTCGATAGGCCCTCGGCGTAACAGCGTGCGCGGAAGTAACTCCAGGTAGCACGAACAGCCGGGATACGATGATGGATGCGCGCCTGCGGATCATAGAGAAAAACTTTCTCTGGCCAATGTTGATGACCACGAATGCAGAGTTCCGTCTCTTCGCCGCCCATAGGTCGCGTACCGACCCGCCCGATTCCGCTTCTGAAGCCGCCAACCGCGTCAAATAGCTCTCTCTTATAACAGGTACAGCCGCCAAACGGATTGCGCACAACGACCGGTTTCTCTGGTCGCTTCTGATAAGTACAGCCCAGCACCCAATAGAACTCCTCCGGGAACCAGCGAGGTTGCTTGCTTAACCACTCCGGCTCGACCGTTCCACCCGCACCCATAACCTGTGGATCTTCGCAGCAACGACTCAGGCGCTCCAACCAATCGGGTTCAGCAGTAGCATCATCGTCAAGAAAGGCGATCAATGCGCCCTGTGCCACGGCCAGTCCGCTATTGCGCGCCCCTGAGAGACCCTGCGTTTCGCTGTTCTCTACCGCGATCACACCAGGGATCTCCACGCGAACGCGCTCCAGCATGGCCGGATTATGATCAACCACGATAATTATTTCACGTGGGGGAGTGCTCTGCTGCTGCACCGACGCAACCGCGTCCAGGATATCGCCCCAACGTTTCTCTGTATAGACACAAATGATTACAGAAGTGCTTAGCGTTGTATCTATTGTCATTATACCAGAAACCCTCCTTTACTATGGCGCACATTTTGTGTGAACGAAATCGAGCGACGAGCAAGACGCCAGGCAGGCGTTGCTGCGCGTTTATAAAACGTGGTCACAGAAGGTGCTTCCTGGGTAAGAAGCGCTGCAAGCGCTTGCACATCTGTATCTGCACTCACAATAAGGCGTGCTAACGAAAAGGGGTTAGTTGTCTCTGAACTCATCTCATATTTAACTGCGCAGGCCGAGGTATAGCCAGCTTCCCGCACCAGGCGCTGCGTGGTCGCGGTATGATAGCCAAATGGATAGGCAAAACTTTCAATCTCGTGTCCCAGACGCTCCTCCAGAATGCTTTTGCACTGAATAATCTCTTCTCGCGCCTGGGGAGGTGATAGCGTATCGAGCTGAGGATGCGTATGGGTGTGACCGCCGCACTCAATACCCGCCGCGCTAATGCTTGCTATCTGCTCCCAATTGAGTATCGGTCGCTGTGTCTCTCCTTCGTGCTGTAGCCAGAGACTCGTACCGCCAACGAAAGCGGTCACGATATAGAGGGTCGCCAGGAAATTGTACTCCTGCAGTATGGGCAATGCCTCGGTATAGAAATCTGAGAAGCCGTCATCAAATGTGAGAACAACAGGCCGTTCTGGCAATGAAGCATTCCCTTGCGCACGCGCACGAACCAACTGAGTAACCGTTATTGGAGTATAGTTATGTTGGTGAAGATACGACATATGTTCATGAAAAAGCGTCGGTGCCACCGCGAAACGTCTAAATTTCGCGGTAGCCTGCCATGAAATGCTATGATACATAAGAATAGGTATTTTTCTCTTCTTAGCCGGAACAACCATTGACTATTACCTCTCTAAAGGGCCGTTTTGTTTCATTTAGCAACCGATGAGCAAACCATATACTGTAGCCATAAGATTTTTATATGTCCTATAGGAGTTGCGGTCTGTATTTACTCCTATAGGACCCTTACTATTTTAACGCAGTCAATGTTACATTACAACCTCTCCCGTCTTTGCAGGGGAATGTTCGGTGATAGAAAGCGCTTCATCCGCAGAATGAGCCAGCGGCAGCGGCGGGACGCTTCTGAGGCGCTCCTGGACGATAATCTTTAAGACACGCCAGCCATCGCGGAACGTGCGCAGATTGCTCTGCCCGAAAAGACGAGGGCGTTCGACACTAGGAACTTCAGCTATTTTCAGGTGTGCTTTATGTACGCGTATGTTGATCAAGGTCTCAACCTCAAAGCCATCGCAATCAACCTGGATATGACCGAGGCAGTATTTCCAGAAGGCATTATAGCCATAGCAGAGGTCGCTGTAACGAACTCCGAACAGGATGTTTACCAGTTGGCTGAGTATGTAGTTCCCCGCACTGCGCAGTGGGGTAATATCGTGACTCCCGCCGCCCTTAATAAAACGCGAGCCCTTCGCGAAATCGTTGCCTGCTAGCAGTGCATCGATGAAAAGGGGTATCTCCTTTGGATCGGTTGAGCCATCGGCGTCGATCATCACAACGATGTCGCCTGTGCAGGCGGCAAAACCGAGACGAAGAGCATCGCCCTTGCCCGTTTTCACCTGCTTGATAACGCGGATATCTGGCAGGAGCTTCTGCGCTACCTCGATGGTGCCATCGGTTGAATGCCCATCAACCAATATAATCTCGCTCACCACTCCTGGAATGTTCGGTAACACATGGTGAAGGTTCTCTGCTTCATTGCGTGTCGGGATCACGACGCTGATGCGTGGGTAGGGTTGATTTTCTCGCATTGCACTATCCTAACTTTTATCTATACAAGAGGAGCCTTTTCCTCTCGCACGACTACGTTTGAAAAACATTCCTCTATCGATCTGCATTCACTTATCGCTCCAGAGGCATGAGTACATGGCACTCATACCAACTGGCTCATTTCTCTCTGTTGGGACCGACTCAGGCTCTCCCTCAATCGCTCAGCAAGAACCTCAGTATGGTCGGTGACACAGGACATATGCGTACCTGGAATCGGATGGTGCTCAACCTCTTTCTTGCCCCTCATCGCTGGCACGTTGCTCCAGCTTTCCTGAATGAAAGCTTCGTCGGCAGCCCAGTAGAAATCGATCTTTCCGGCATAGGCACGCAGTTCGTATCTGCTCACGAGCCAGCTAAAGACGCCCACATAGTCGTTGTAAAGTGCCTCAAGCGGTGGGAACATTTTGTCGAGCCGAGGGTCTATCGCTGTGAGTTTAGGGAAGTCCGCCAGTCTCTCATCGCCGGGGCGCACAAACCTGAACACGTGACGCAGGGCGTGGCGCGCGCGCAGGTACCAGTGAGCCTCTGTATCCGACTTCATCCGCAACACCTGGCAGATACGACCGATGACGCTTTGCAACATGTCGGGCTCGTTTGCGATCGATGGATTGATCAGACCTAGAAAATCAACCTGCTGTCCGGCCTCTTCAAGCTGCCGCGCTACTTCATAAGCGAGCAAGCCGCCATTGCAAAAGCCACCCAACATGTAGGGTCCTTCCGGCTGAGCGGCACGCAGCGCTTTCACATGAACTGCCGCCATCTCTTCCAACGTGGAAAGATTCCTCAGACCAGCGGTCTTATACGTTTCCAGCACATAGAATGGCTGGTCAGAACCTAACGCGCGCGCCAGGGTGAAGCAGTAGAACGCGCCTCCGGTCCAGTCGCCATGCAGGAAGAAGAACGGGCGTAGCGAGCCACTGGCTTGAACTGCTATCACGGATGTATAATCAGTCGAACTCATATCCTCGGTCAGGGCATTAGCGAGCTGCTCTATCGTTGGACCGGCAAAGAGTGTCGCGAGCGCGAGCCTCTTTCCACATGCCTGATGTATCTTCTCAATCAAGCGGGCCGCGAGGAGTGAGTGCCCTCCCAGCGAGAAGAAGTTATCCTTGATGCCGATTGGACGCACATCCAGAAGCTCCTCCCAGATCTGGACAAGCTGGGCCTGTACGAGCGAGGTCGGCCCAACGTAGGCATCTTCGCTCGACACTCTGGTGATCTCTGGTGCGGGAAGTGCGCGACGGTCAAGCTTCCCGTTGGATGAGATCGGCATCTTCTCAAGCAGCACGAACGCCGAAGGCACCATAAACGCTGGCAACTGCTGCTGGAGATGCTGTTGTAGCACTGGAATGCTCGCGGTCTCTCCCACTTGCAAGGTCACATATGCTACAAGTCGCTTATCACCAGGCGCATCCTCGCGCACGACGACCGCTGCCTCTCTCACGGCTGAATGGCTCTCCAATACAGCCTCGATCTCGCCCAGTTCTATGCGGAAGCCGCGTATCTTGATCTGGTGATCAAGGCGTCCCAGGTACTCAATCGTCCCATCGGGCAGGTAGCGGGCCAGGTCGCCGGTCTTGTACAGGCGCGCACCCGCTTCTGTAGCAAAGGGATCATCGATGAACTTCTGGGCGGTCAGTTCGGGACGGTTGAGGTAGCCGCGTGCAAGGCCGATACCACCAATGTGCAGTTCGCCCGCTACGCCGATCGGAACCGGTTGCAGCAGCGGATCCAGGATGTGGATCTGTATATTCGCGATCGGGCGTCCAATTGGGACGATGCGCTGACCAGGGGTCTTCTGACATTGCCAGTACGTCACATCGACCGCCGCCTCGGTAGGACCGTAGAGGTTGTGCAACTCCGCCTGCATCAATGTGAAGAAACGGTCTTGCAGCTCCGCCGAGAGCGCCTCACCGCTGCAGATCACGCGCCGCAGCTTTGGAAAGGTATGGTGGCGCGCCTCCTCCAGGAATACCTGAAGCATGGAGGGGACGAAGTGGAGCGTTGTAATCTCCTGCGTCCTGAGCAGCTCAGCCAGGTAGACGGGATCTTTATGACCACCGGGACGTGCCACGACGAGATGCGCCCCTGTAAGCGACGGCCAGAAGAACTCCCACACCGAGACATCGAAGCTGAAGGGTGTCTTCTGTAAAACGCGGTCCTGCGACGTAAGATGATATGCGTCCTGCATCCAGAGCAAACGATTGCAGATGGCGCGATGCGTATTCATCGCCCCCTTCGGCCTGCCGGTAGAGCCGGAAGTGTAGATCACATAGGCGAGATGATGCGGCTGCACCTCGCGCTCCATATTCTCCGAAGCCTGGCGGGCGATGATGGGCCAGTCGGTGTCCACGCAGACTACCTGTGCCTGCGAAGCTGGGAACTGTCCGAGCAGATGGGACTGCGTAAGCAGCACAGGGGCCTGGGCATCTTCGAGCATGAATGTGATACGGTCCTGCGGATAGTCGGGGTCCACAGGCACATAGGCACCACCTGCCTTCAGAATAGCCAGCAGTCCAACAACCAGTTCGAGCGAACGCTGCATGCAGACGCCGACCAGCACATCGGGACCAACTCCCAGTTCTCGCAGGTGGTGCGCCAACTGATTCGCCCGCTTATTGAGTTCGTGATACGTCAAGCGCTCTTGCTCAAAGGAGACAGCGATCGCCTGTGGTGTGCGCTCCACCTGCTCCTCGATAAGCTGGTGCAGACAGGCACTCTCGGGATAGGCCACCTGGGTCGCATTCCAGTCGACCAGGATCGTGCGCCGCTCGTCTTCCTTTAGCAAGGGCAGCTTCTCAATGTGCTGTTCAGGATGCGCAACAATGCCTTCCAGCAGCGTCTCCAGGTGCCCGATCATGCGGATAATCGTCGCATCCTCAAAGAGGTCCGTATTGTAGACGAAGCGACCGACCAGGCCCTCAGTACGCTCATCGATCTCGACGGAGAGATCGAACTTCGACGTATATGTTTGTACATCCATCTGAGAGCATGTCCAATTAGCAGGCAGTTCGGGCAGAGAAGGCTGATAGGCCAGCAGGACCTGCACGAGCGGGCTATAGCTCAGGGTACGCTCGGGTTGCAGTTCCTTCACTACATATTCGAATGGCACATCCTCGTGACGACGAGCTGATAATATCACCTCGCGGACCCGGACAAGCAGTTCGCGGAAGGTAGGATTGCCATCCATATTCGTGCGCAGCGCCAGCGTGTTCAAGAAGTAGCCCACCAGTCCCTGAACTTCGGGGCGCTTGCGATCAGAGGAGACGGTACCGATCACGAGATCGTTCTGGCCAGTGTAGCGATGAAGCAGCGTCTGAAAGGCCGCCGTCACCGTCATGTACAGCGTTACACCCTCCTGACGACTCAAGGATTTCAGAGCGTCGGTGAGACGGCGTGAGAACGCAAAGGTCTGCACCGAGCCACGATAGCGCTGTACCGCCGGACGAGGATGGTCAGAGGGCAGTTCCAGCACCTGCGGAGCTCCGGCGAGCTGCTCTTTCCAATACACCAGCTCTTTCGCAACGGCCTCTTTCTGCTGGAACTCCCGCTGCCAGGCAGCAAAGTCGGCATATTGTAGAGGCAACGGAGCCAATGGAGAGGCTTCTCCGCGCGAGAACGCCTCGTAGAGTGCGTACAGTTCAGGCAAAAAGATCTGGTAGATAGCCACGGCATCAAAGATGATATGATGCAGCGTCATGTATAGACGGTGATCGTTCTCGTTCAAATGAACGAGGATGGCGCGCAATAATGGTCCGTGAGCAAGATCAAAAGGCGGTATCGCATTTTCGGTCGCCAGCCGTACGGCCTCGCCCTCTCGCTCGGCAGCGGGCAGGTGGCTCAGATCGATCACCGGCAGCTTCAATGGCATAGTGGGTTGAACGATCTGGACAGGTTGCCCATCGATAACTGGAAAAACAGTGCGCCAGACTTCATGGCGATTGACGAACTCATTTAAGCTCTTTTCGAGAGCAGGCACGTCCAACGCGCCGGTTATGCGCAGCGTCGTGCTCTCGTTATACATAGGAGAGTCGGGCATCAGTTGAGCCAGGAGCCAGAGCTGCTGCTGCCCAAAGGACAGCGGAGCCGGGCTCGTTGAAGAGCGCCTGGGAATCGCACTGACCGGAGCAGCGGTCTGTGATAGATTCCCACGCAGGTATCTGTCAAGGAGGGCGCGCCTGGCCTCAGAAAGATCCGTCGTTTTTTGCATACTATTCATTCCCTTTAGGCGAGAAACCATTTTATAAATTGAAAAATTTGAATCTATGCGAGCGATTGCTCAGATTGAAGCAATTGCATTATCTCGTCTTCGCTCATCGATTCCAGTCTGATAACGATCAGTTGCTCAATCTCTAGCGCCAGTTGCCGCGCTGTCGGTGCATCGAACACGACGGGCAAAGGAAGCTCGACCGCGAAGGTACTGGTTATTTGCGTAGCCAGATCAGCCGCCAGTAGAGAGTGGCCACCGAGAGCAAAGAAATCATCATCTATACCAACCTGCTCTAGTCCCAGGAGAGCCGCCATAAGCGCAACGAGGCGCTCCTCAGTAGGTGTGGTGGGGGCAGCGATGATCTGATCTCGCAACGTATTTGCGGCAGTGGGAACAGGCAAAGCCGCGCGATCCACTTTGCCACCTGAATTGAGTGGGAACGAATCCACTATGACGAAAGCAGAAGGGACCATATAGTCAGGTAAGCGTGCCAGCAGATCATTGCGCAACGCAGTGGCCGAGGGTTGCGCGTCGTGCTCCAGCACGAGGTAAGCCACCAGGCGTCTGTTGCCAGGAACATCCTCACGCGCCACCACCGAACTGGACTCAATAGACGGGTGCATATCGAGTACGCTTTCGATCTCATTCAGCTCGATGCGGTAGCCGCGAATCTTGACCTGTTGATCGCTGCGACCCCGGAACTCGATGCGGCCATCGGGCAGATAGCTGACGAGATCGCCGGTCTTATAGAGCCTGGAGCCCTCCTCGCTGCCGAAAGGATTGGCAATGAATCTCTCAGCAGTCAGTTCGGGACGATTGAGATAGCCCTTCGCCAGCCCGACGCCGCCGATATACAGTTCGCCCGCTACTCCAATAGGCACCTGGCGCAACTGCTCATCGAGCACGTAGAGCTGTACATTTGCGATCGGACGCCCAATCGAAGGCAGTCGATCGGCATATGGCGTTGGGGGGACGCGCTCGAACGTTGCCACAACTGTCGCTTCGGTTGGGCCATAGTTATTAATAAAGGTAAATGGGAGACCGGCGGGCGGATAATGATGCAGCGCATCACCTCCCGTGAGCAGGAAACGCAGGCGCGTCTCCGCCGGCCACTCCAGGGTTATCAGACTCTCTGCCATAATAGTAGGTACAAGAATGAGCGTTATAGTATGCTCGACCAGCCAGTCACGCAGGGCGCGAGACACGCTACGAATACCCTCATCGACGATATGGACACTGGCCCCGGCGGTGAGAGGAGGCCAGATCTCCTTGATCGTCACATCGAAAGATGGGCTGGCAAACTGCGCTGTGCGATCAGAAGCAGTGAGCCCAAACGTCTGACGATACCAATGTACCAGGTTGAGCAGACTACGATGCGTGATCTGCACACCCTTCGGTTGACCAGTAGAACCGGATGTATAAATGACATATGCGACGTTATCAGCCGTAATAGTAGTGTTGAGATCCGTGGAACTCTCACGCGCTAACTGTGCGGCATCACCATCCACACAGATCACTTCGATCTCATGTGCTGCCACGAGACGCCCGGCAATAGCTTCCCTCGTAACCAGAACGGAGATGTCAGCGTCCTCCAGCATAAAGGCAAGGCGCTCATCGGGATAAGATGGGTCCAATGGCACATAAGCGCCGCCGGCCTTCAAGATGCCAAGCAAGCCTACAAACATGTCAAGTGAACGATCGAGGCAGAGACCTACCAGTGTATCGGGTCCCACACCGCAGCCTTTCAGGTAGTGAGCAAGCTGGTTAGCGCGCTCGTTGAGCTCCCTATAACTGAGCTGCTGACCATCCTTTACCACAGCGATCGCTTCAGGCATAGTAGCCGCCTGCAACGCCACTAGTTGAGGAATAAAAACATCTTGAGGAAAGTTCTGCGTAGTGACATCATTCCATGCCAGTAACTGCTGTCGCTCACTCTCTGTCAAGGAAGGTGATTCTGCCCGTTGCATCTCTTTTAAATCTCCAGGAACGCCACAAACAGTTCCATTTTCACTACGATCACTACTCTCACGACGATACATATATAGCATCTCCTCTTTTTTGTATAATGCACAGCGATTACACTGCCTGCCATCCACCGGGTAGCCGATATTCAAGGAACAGCGCGCTCCTCTACTATCGAAAGGTATAGAGATTTATTTTACATATACTGATATACGGCAGACAGATATATTTCTCGCTTGTAAAGTTTATTAAGACAACAAATGCAACCTTCTCTATAAAGAAATGTCAGGAAAGCCAGTTGGAACATCTCCCCATATTTCGACCGGCTTGTAACCTTATCAGACAAAGAGAGGAAGCAGAAAAGTTTTCTACATTTACTTTTTCCTTACCTTAAAAAATTACAAAATTGGGCCTCAAAAGTCAATACGAAAATCAGGCGGAATGGGGGGAGTTATGGGGATACGGGTTGAGATACCTTAACGACTCTCTACTTCAGAGCAAAACTATCAATAAATCATCAAGGCAGGGTGTTAATCCGGTGCAAAAAGGGTGTGAATGGAGTGAAGAGCGCCTGTTCAATATTCTCAGAGGGGCAGAATCGTGCACCTTGTTTTATGTATAGTGCCACATGGCTATAAAAAAATACTATGCACTAACCGCCTGGCAGAGTCATGCATCAAGGTAGAGAGAGGGTTCAGCAGCCTTTCTGTCCGCTACTTCGTTGATGTAGTAATAACTTCACCAGGACAGCATGTGACTTGTATTTTTTCTCAAAATCGTGTACCATCCCAACTCAAGGGTAAGATTCAGTATGCAAAGGGAGGTAGTAACCGGTTATGAGCCGTTTCTCCCAGAGAGAAAGCAAAGATCTCCACTGAGTACTCGTTATGGGTTGCGAAAAGGTATCAGAATATGGATGGGGAGGTTGAGATTTCTACACCTGATGTATCAAATAGGTTTTTTCAATGGTCATTTGAGGGGGATGTATCAACAATGAGCTTTATTATGGCAGCAGAGCGGGGAGGCAGCTCAAGCGGCTACTTTCACGCCTCGATAGAAAATTTAAAAAAAGAGAGGGGACGAAATCAAGCAATAGCAGAGGCCGATCCATTAGGGGTTGACGCAGCGATCCAGGCGCTTCCGGCACTCAACGACCGGGCGGATATCGCGGCCATTCGAGATATCACGGAGCTCGCCGTCACCAACGTACAGGACGCGATGAGAAGCGACTTCGTCTATGCCAGCGCGGCAATTCGAGACATTTGCATGTTTGGAGCCTCATTAACGCGCTTTAATGTTGAGCCGTCGCAGTGCGTTCCGGGCTTCAGCAAGACGCTGCTCGGGCTTGCGGCGGGCGCGGAAGCAACACTTCCCAGAGATTCTTTCATCGATTACACATCGCGCAATCCAGATGGAGATAGAGAACGGCGCTTCTCATCTCAACCAGAAGAAGAGATTTTTATCGATAGCCTGCGCCAGGGTATGGCGTCGCTCGACTACTGCCTCGAGGATCTCGTCCTGGCCTATACCTATTCTTTCGCAGAAAAGGAGTTCGCTACACATTGTTACACGGCAGCAGACAGCTTCCAGACAATGATCGACTCCATTGTAAAGGTTAAGAAGAAGATCACGCCAGAGGTGTTTACCCACTCTATCAGACCCTTTTTCGAGCCTTTTGCCGTCGATGGAGTGGCGTATAGCGCTCCTAGCGGCGCTGAAATGTCTATATTAAATGTCGATCTGATCATCTGGGGCCTTGAATGTAAAGATGAGCTTTATGAAAAATATGTGCGAGCGAATATACTACGCCTCCCTATCATTTACCAGGAGCTCTGCCAGCAATTTGAAGGGCTGCCTTCGATGATGAGTAGGATGCAGGAGCGCCTCCTATCGGATACGCCCCTGAACGAGAACGAGCACAACTCTGTGCAGGCACTCTATCATTTATTGACAAAAATCTATTCTTTTCGCATGCCTCACTATAAAGTGGCAGAGGATAATGTTAAGCTGCGTCTGAAGGAGACGGGGGGGGCTGAGGTCAAGGGCAGTGGTGGCTTCGGTATCGATGAAGTGAAATATGTGCTCGATCAGACCATCAAGAGCCGGCAACTGCTCTTGCAACTCTTGCCAGGAGTCAACGCTCACCGGTAGAGATGTCTCTACCACCAGATGTCGGGCGATGTTTGATTGTTTAAGATCAAATACCGCCCACTTTCACATATTGCCGGAAGACGGGGCGCCACACCCTGCCTGCTAGCTACCGGTCGGCTAGCATGGCTACGACGCTGTTAAATTCCTCCTGCGCCCTTTTCACATTACCGGCGAAGATGAGTCCCATGGGATTTTTTGCCATGCGACAGATGATCCTCGTCCCATCTTGCTTCAGAATATCATCTATCTTATAGATATATTCTCTCACGGTGCGCGGGTCAACGTTTGCCGGGAGGTAAGATTTATCAATGGTAAAGATGCTGTCGCGAATCACCGTTCGCATGTTATTCACAGTTGGCTCTTTTCTATCGACGCCGATAATGGTCATGATCGCGTCAGTGTAGTTTGTCCAGCGTGGATTGCACTCGGCGAGGTAGTGGACGGGCCTCTGCTTCCTTCTCTTCTGCAGTTCTTTCTCGTGCGGGCCGGCAATGATGATGTCTATATTCGCAATACCACGTATAGTTGCAAAATCAATGCTACATTTCCTTGCTGCCTGCCGTAAAAGTGTTTCGAAGAAGATAGTCGTCCGGTCCTCGTACTGCTGCTGAATCTGGCGCAGGTAGGAGGTCCTGGGAATGTATGAACTTGTACCGACGCATGCTTTACTATCCTGCCCCTGCAACTGACCATTCCAGCGCAGCGATTCGACTCGCCCATCGAGTATGACAACCGACATTCCGGGCGAGTCCGCGATGTCGATGTAGCGGCTGATGACGACACGCTGCTCCTTTTGCACGTTCATCGTCGCCAGCAGGCTTTTCTGTGAAGCAACGATCGCGTCGCGCCAGTTGGTATAGGACTGGGTATCGTCGGCATCCCCATCCGGCAGCACAATGATCGCGCCTCCCCGCTCGTACACCAGGCAGCTTCCATAGTTTCCATCGGATTCAGCCGTCCTGAACACGATGCCTGGTGGATATTTCTGGGCCATGCCAGCTTTTTTATAGATATCCTCTATGTCAGCGAGAAAGGCGACGGCATCGGTAATGATATCATAAATGTTTGAAATTTTATAGTCCGGCGTGCCCACGCCATCAAGTTCTAGCTCATCTGCAAAACGATAAAAATCGGCTTTATTCTTCAACAGGTGGACCATACTACCGGGCATACCCCACGAAGTTCCGTCCACGGCCCCGCGTATGCGCTGCTCCGCCTCGGGTACATTGATATATGGCACCACCAGCACATGCTCGACCGACAGGGCCTCCTGCTCCGCCTTCAGGTCTTCGAACGTGATGGCCTTCAAGTCTTTCCCGAAGAGCTGGCTGAGGTAGGCGACCTGCGCATCGATGTCCGGCGTGGGAGTATCGACTAAGACGCGTATGCGCCGGGCGTCGAGTGGGACATGACCACAGCGCTCCCCGTAGTGCGCCTCTAGCTTATCGATCATGGCCTTGTTAGAACCCCTCAGCACGCCACTTCCGATGTTATGAAAGCCTGCACCTAGCTCTCTCGGTGTGCTCGTTAGAAACAATGATTCATTCAGCATATCCATAAAAGCTACGACCTTTCCTCCCTGCCTTCCTCTTTTTCGCTGGGGCAATTTAGTAATCCAATTATAGCAGCAAGGCCGTCACTAGAATAGACTTCGGGGCTCATAACAGGTAAAAGTAATAGCAGAAGGGGATTGCTACTGGTGGAGATCTACGCGAGGTGATTGCCGAGAGCATAAAGGCATTCTGGGCCCACGTTGAAGAGGCGCCGGAACTGCAGGTGATGCAGTATGAACTCACGCTCTACACGTTGCGCAACTCGGAGTCTGCGTGGCTGGCCCGGCAGCACTACTTCCCGGCAACATTGGCAGGCTCACCGCTTAGCGTCAGGCAGAACGCGATGGCCTGCTCTTCGGGCAGTTCTCGGCCCTCGCGCCAGGCATTTTCCCAGTCCACTTCGTCGATGCGGGCGCGGACCTGCTGCATGATCTCTTGCGCGATGGGGAGTTTCTCTATCCATGAGCCTGAACCCATAGTAGCCTTCAATTGATTATTGATACCCCACACCTTTGCGGCCCGTATGCTGGCCGTACGCGGGTCAGGCTCCCCCTGCATGCCCACCGCGAAACACAACAGGCACGTCCCCGTCGCGATAAAATGCCGATACCCCAGTTCGTGGCTGATCTCGATGCTCTTCACCAGATTGACGATCGCTTTGGCATAATTTCCCTCGATGATCGCCATGCCGCCCTCGTCCTTCAGCACATCGGCGACCGCGCTCCTGTCGCCGAGCTGCTCGAATAGCTCTCTACTCTGGGCGTAGAAGGCGCGCATCTGCTCAAATTCAAAGGCAAACCCTGCCACTGCACCCATGTAGAAAAGCAACTGGGCGCGCAACCAGGCATCTTCAGTGGGCGAGAGCAACTGCATGGCCTGTTCATACACGCGTTTTGACAGCGTGTGCTCGCCCAGGGCATGGGCTGACCAGCCCCGATAGAACAGCGCCAACGCCAACCCTTTAGGATTATCGAGTTGCCTCCACAGGGTGATGCTAGCCTCGGCCAGCTCTACCGCCTTGTGCTGCTCGTTTTGCAGGCACACCAGGCGCGCTGCCTCGCTCAATACTCTGGCCCGTGCGGTAAGCGTTCTCTCGTTCGTCCCCGTCTCAAGCTCTAGGGCTGCATCGACCCAACCACGCCCCTCGAAAAGATAGCCCTGCCATTCCCAGTATGCACGCAGGGCCGCAACCAGGCGCAGGGCGACTTCGGCAGCAGGCAGTTCAGCAGACGTAGCTCCTGACCGCCAGCGTTCGCTACTGGCTCCGGTTCCATTAATGGCGGGAATTGCGCTGTCCACGAGTCCTGCCGCGTTACTAATCATGGCGCCTGCCCCGGCCTGTTGCAACGACCAGCGCAAGGCCGCGCGGATATTATCCTGCTCTGCCAGTAACCGGGTCTGCCACGTAAGCTGTTGCGCGCCCCTCAGGCCTACCTCGGCGCGCTCTGCCAGGTTGAGATAATAGCAGGTGTGCCAGTCCCGCCAGCGCTCGATCTCCTCACGCGCGCGTAGTCGTTCCAGGGCGTACTCGCGCAGCGTCTCCAACAGGGTAAAACGCATCTGACCCCCCGTCGCTGGCTGCCGCACCAGTAGACTATTGTCCACCATATGCTCGAGCCGGTCCAGGACGGATATCGAGATGGATGGATGTTCCTGCTCCATGGTTGTTCCCGCCTGCATCATCGCCTCCGCCGCCGAGAGCGACCAGCCACCGCCGAATATTCCCAGGCGCGCAAACCATGCCTGCTCTTCAAGGGAGAGCAGGTCGTAACTCCATGTGATGGTGTTGCGCAGCGTCTGCTGTCTACTCGGTATGTTCCTGGCACCGCCGGTCAGCAAGGGAAGGCGCGCCGCCGAGAGCTGGGTGAGGAGTTGCTCCGGCAAAAGCACCTTAATGCGGGCTGCCGCCAGTTCCAGCGCCAGTGGCAGGCCATCGACCCTGGCACAGATTTGAGCAATAGTAACCGCGTTTTCGGAGGTCAGGGCAAAATCTGGTATCGCCGCCCGCGCGCGGTCGACAAAGAGTTGGAGTGCGCTGTAGTGGGCGAGCTGCTCCAATGGCACGGATCTGACGTCTGGAACGTCCAGGGGCGGCACGGCGAATTCACGCTCACCATAGACGTGCAGCACAGACCGGCTCGTGACCAGCAGTTTCACACCCGGCACCGTCGCCAGCAGTTCCCCTACAACTTCGGCGGCATCCGGTAGGTGCTCGAAGTTATCGAGAAGGAGCAGTAGTTGTTTATCTTGTAGATACGTGCTCAGGCTCTGAAGGGCGGGCAGAGCGGGAGGAGGCTTGATATTCAAAGCCTGCATGATACTCTGCGGCACCAGCGCTGCATCGCGTACCGCAGCCAGGGATACGAACCATACTCCCTGAGCAAAAGCGCTGACTAGCTCACACGCGACCTCCAACGCCAGTCGCGTCTTGCCACTGCCACCCGGCCCAATCAGCGTCAACAGGCGCACCTCGTCACGTGTCAGTATGTGGCGCAGTTGCTCTACAGCCTCTTCGCGCCCGATCAAGCACGTGAGGGACAAGGGTAAATTATGTTGACGGGTCACACCTGTCGAAGCGTCGGGGAGCTCACCGCGCTCCGCCAACTGGTCTAGCGGCGACGTCTGCCAGTCCTGCGCGCTCAAGTTACGCGGCTCCACCCGCGCCAGTTCGAGCAGTTGCAGCGCTTCTTCGCGTGAGGTGATCGCCTGCCACTCCGCCAACTTCTTAATGATATGTCGCACCTCCTGAACGGTCAGATGCGCATCCTCATTGTTCCCCAGCTTGCGACTCAGCACCTTTGGATGCAGGCCGATCGCACTCGCCAGATCTTTCTGAAAATAGCCAACGGAGCGCAGTCGTTCGCGCACCATGGCAGCAAATGTGCCTGTGCCTGTACTTTTCACGGTATACCTCTATCAGGCAATATTATGTCTCTCTATTCCCTTAGAGTAGACTTTTCAGTGGATTTCAAGTTACCAAAATCCAGAGAAATGGAGCCGCTGTAAGTATACTCAAAATGATACCCATGAATCAATAGAAATTAAGTGGTATAGGCAGATCCCCCCTATGCACTACTGTGCCACTACTCATCTACACACGTTCAAGAGCATAGTATTCCTATGTAGAAAGGGAACAGCGAATGTGTCTTCTTCACATTCACGCACAGAGCCGGGGCCGGATTTTTGAGGTGCTGCCGGAGGAGGTAGAGAACACCGAGCTTGTGGCCGAGGAGGCTGCCAGCCAGGTTATCCTCGACCTTTTTGATGAGGCAATCATAGACGACGTGACAATCCAATTTTCTCCCGCTTCAATGCTGGGCCAGCGCAATTGCTCTATCCACATCCAGGTGCAGTGTTCTTACAGGTCCTTCAAACTCCTTCCATGCACAAAGGAGTATATGCAGCTTGCCATCAGCAAAAGTATGGGCTCCATGCTGAAAGAACTCTTCGGCGCCATCGTCATCAATGCCGTCATTGTGCAGCCATCTTTTATGGAAGTACGGTAACGAGAGGCGCACTCACACAGGATGCGTGTACAGTGATGCTATTTGGTGGGTCTCTGTATAGTGAAAGTGGATGGTATGATCATCCCAATGCGCACAGCAGGTGAATAGTCGCTCAAAACAAGTAGGGCGATGATGTACAAAGAGGTAATGCGCATTGTCGTCATATGTGGAGGCTATATTTTCCTTCGCATTCTGTTGATGAGGAGAGAGTAAACGCATGAAAACAAGTGCGCCAGTAAAGAGACAAGTCGTCGTCGGGAAAGATGAGCTGATCCATCAGATCGCCGCAAGGTCCGGCCTGAACCTGAAGGAGACCAGTAAGGTGATCGATGCATTTACCGAGGTGGTTCGTGAGGGCATCGCCCAGGGGCATGAAGTTCGCTTGATGGGCTTTGGCACCTGGAACCTGCGTGAAGTGGCCCCCAGGCGCGTGAAGTCTATTCGCGGCGGCGACCAGATTACGATTCCGGCCAGGAAGCGTGTCGGTTTCTCCGTGGGGGCCGTCCTTTCGCAGGCCGCACAGGGAGGCGGCACATCCAGGGACACAAAGACCGGTCGACACGAGTAACATTTCCTCTTCGATGCATCCCTTTCTATCGTGAAGCATAAAGATCAGACCGTCAATCCGCGTGTGCCGAGGAGCTGTACCGACTGACGACGGCGGCGGTTCCTCGCACAGGCTTGAGCGGTCTGACCGCGTGATAACTATGGGGCTGAACGTGTAGAGGTCTACAGACTCATCATCGAGTTCCTGAACTCCAGGCTCATGAAACGCTAATGTTTCATATTCTGTAAGAACTGCTCCACCTGCTGGCGTTCACCAGGCTGGATCGGGCGGAAGGCCCCCTGATCGTTGATAAAGACGGTTCGTGAACCCTGGAAGTCCACGACCATGTCCGGCTTCCCATCGCCATTCACATCGACGAATTGCAATGTTACGGGCACCAGATCGTTGCCCTTGCCGTACAGTTGCGGACCGACATAGACATGCGTGTGTGCCGCATCACCACCTGAGATCTCGATAATTTCGATATGACCGTTGAGATTAAGTGCGATAAAGTGACTCGGCACACCGCTCTGTTCGTTATGGCCTACCCATGCATCGGTCTGGAAGCTGCGAGGCCGTCCATAGCGTATGTCGTCAAGCGCGGTGTTGAACCAGCCCAGTGCCGCACTCAGTAGCGTCCATAGCACCAGCATGCCTAACATCCCGATGCCGAGATAGAGCAGCGGATGCGCGTGGCGGCGTGGGACGACGACCTTCCTGGTAATCGGACCCGTCCCCGGACGTTGAGGACTTCTCTGGGTGGTCACGACCGCCGTTCGCCTGCTAACAGGCTGCATACGAACTGGCGGGTACGTCTCCCGTTCCTCATCCGCAAGCATATCGCCTCGCTGCCAGGCGTCACCGGTGACGTCGGCAGTGCGAGGACGTGAAGCCCGCTGAACGGTAGGACTTGCAGCGGATGTTACAACAGAGCCTCTTCCTGAAGAACCGGTAGTGGTTCTGATCGGGCGATGTCGTAAGACGCTGCGTGTTGAAACATGATCAGATATTTCCCATTGTGGCATAGATACGATCTCCTCTCCTCGCGGGCCCAGGCAAAGAATTTGCTGAAATGAAGATTAGCGCCTATGGTCCGCTGTGACCTCTCATCAACTACTTTTCCACGTGTTTAGTTACGTTGGAGTAGGGTGGGTTCAAAGTATAAGTGCGCGGTAACTAAAGTTACATGCGTGCAGCGGGGATATTGTACATAAAGTTGGGGATTTAGGCAATATGAGACATAAGTCATAGCCCAAATGGGCTGACTTGAGCTGAATCCTGGGGCGATGCCTGGACTCTGTATGAAGGACAGGTAGATGTAACAACCATTGCATAGTTCATGCCTATGAACCGCTCACCTTTCTCCAGAGGAAGCTTCTTGCTCAGGCCCTAATGCTTTGAGCACTTCTGGAAGCCCATCTTTGAATGTGCTGTATTGCGGTTGCCAGCCTAGTTCATGCTTTGCCTTCTCGTTGCTGATGCGAAACGAGGTGACCAGCGACTCGACAAGTGGCCCACCGATGATTAACTTGAGGAGCCAGGGTGCCATTGAACCGACTCGCTTCTTTCCCATGGCATCAGTGAATGTATTGACGAGGTCACAAAGCCTCAGCGGCTGATCATCCACGATGTTGTAGGTTTCCCCGTAGGCATCGCTCTCGACAGCCAAAGCGTAGGCAGCAGCCAGGTCATCGATGTGAATGATACTCCAGTAATTCTGGCCTTTGCCAAAGATACGCAGTTGCCCCTTCTGAAACGTATCGTAGAAGGACTGCTTGAACAGCCCACCAGGCCCATAGACAAAGCCAGGAGAAAGGATAATGACATGAAGGTGTTGTTCTCGAAAGAGGAGAAGAAGCTCTTCCACCACCTTCGTATGTGCTTCACCTAACGGAGAAGGATGCAGGAGAGTCTGCTCGGTAATCCACTCGTCCCTATGATCGCCATAGTTAAAAACGCCGCTCGTGTAGAGCAATTTCTTGTCGTGTGCCAGACAGGCTCGCGCGAGGGTCCGAGTCATGAGCACATCCCCCTGCTCAATCTGCTCGAATTTCTTGCGTGTGAAGCGGCCTTGTATGCCATACTGAGCCGTATGGATTACCGCGTCGACGGTCGCCACGATGCCTTCATAGGAATCGGGCTTGAGCATGTCACCGACGGCAAGCGTCACTCCGAGGTGTTCAAGCGTCTGGCCTTTGTTCAGGTCCCGCACAAGCCCGACAACCTCATGATCTCTCTGACGAAGTGCCTTGACGACAGCCTTCCCGACAAAACCTGTTGCTCCTGTAACAAAGACTTTCATAGATGTACCTTGATCCTTTGCTAACAAAAACGTTTTCGCCGCTACTTTACAGCGAGAAGAGCCAGCGCGACCATACCGAGGAGGAAGAGCGCATTGGCCGTCCACAAGATGGTGCGAACCCAGTTGCCACGGACGAGCGTCGTGATAGTCTCAGATGAGAATCCTTCGCGATCCAATCGTCCGTGCAAAGGGGCCTGCCATACGGCAGTGGAAACGAGCACCGCGAGATCAAGCGCAACGACCACGATGACCAACCACAGAGGGATGCCCGCTGGACGTATCCAAAAAAGCACAACCGCACTAGCGAAAGCGAGTACGGAGGGAAGGATGACAAAAAGGGGGAGGCCACGATTGTGAGCAGCATGATAGGAGGGAAATTCCTTGCGTCCGACCAATGCAAAGAGAGGATATTCAAGTACTTGCATGCTCCAGATCATACCCGTCATATACAGCGTCAACGCCAGGGTCACGAGGAACGCCCACATAAGATACGAATCCTTTCTGTTTTTCTCTCGTTTTTGATGGGATTCCTATGATACCGCCAAGAGGTCCATAGGTTTGAACAGACAGAGCTTTTTTGATGTCTCGACCAGGCACGTTATACCAGGTGAGTGGCCCTGGTTCTTGCATCGAGTATACTATAGCTGAGACACGCTGGAACGTCTATGCCTATTCGTCGCAGTATTCTACCAATTCGTCCGAAAATATATCGACAAATGCGTCAGCTTGCAGCTAAGAGTGATCTAACAGTGGAGTCAAGTTCTTCGTTCACAGGGTAATTCGTCCATTGGAGCCTGGAACGTCTCATGACAGGTAGGAGAAACGAAATGGATCCCCTCACTGATATCTTGCAAGACTTGCGGTTGGAGAGGAGCTTTTACGCCCGTAGTGACCTCAGAGCGCCATGGGGACTGGCCTTCTCTGCCAAGGATGGCCCAAGCTTTCACTTCATCGTCGCGGGGCGGGGCTTTCTTCACATCGACGCCGAGCGAATTCCCCTTGAAGCGGGCGATCTGGTCCTTCTGCCTCACGGCGATGAGCATCAGCTTGTTAATCCCCCAGAAGCAGAGGCGGTTCCGCTGATGACACTGCCTTCCCAACGAGTCGGGCAAAATGCTGCCCTGCTGTGCTACGGTGGAGATGGAGCAGAGGCGTTGCTCATTTGCGGAGGGATACGATTTGCGGGACCAATCGCGCATCCCCTCCTGGACCTCTTGCCACGTGTTCTCCTCCTCCGGCGTGCTGAGCACGAAGGGACGCTTGTCTGGCTGGATGCGACGCTCACGATGTTGGGTACAGAGGCTCTGTCACTCCGACCGGGCAGTGTAGCCGTGATGACGCGCCTGGCAGACATCCTCGTCCTCCAGACGATCCGAGCATGGTTGGAGGAGGGCGAGGGCCGACGGCGTGGCTGGCTCGGGGCACTGAGCGACCCCGACATAGGGCGTGTGCTGACATTGATCCATCGTCGCGCCGAGGAACCCTGGACCGTTGCGGCTCTTGCAAGAGAGGTCCACCTGTCCCGATCAACCTTTGCTGAGCGATTCTCGAGCCTGGTAGGGATGCCTCCCATGCAGTACGTAACACAGTGGCGAATGTCTCTCGCCAGGAGCTGGATTCATGAGGAACGCATGAGCGCGAGCGAGGTTGCCCATCGACTCAAGTACAGTTCGGAAGCTGCTTTCAGTCGGGCGTTCAAACGCCATCTTCACGTACCTCCAGGAGTCTTCAGGCAGGCTACATGAATCCCAGGCTCTACTCTCTAGTCTGGGCAAGCACTTCCCGCAAGACGAGCGAACCGCACGAATCGTGGTAGGATAGCAATAAACGAAGTGAAGCCGTCTAGGAGACGACACGTCATGAATACCAGCGCGTCATTGAAAAGGTCACCGCTCAAATTCTTTGTCCTGGTTTTCGCTCTTTCTCTTCCATTCTGGCTGCCTGGCGCTCTTGCTGAACACTTATCTAGAGGAGATCAACATTATCAAGCACGTCCTGTAGATCCGGCGGCAGAGGCGCCTCAAATTCCACCTTCTCGCCAGAGGTGGGATGTACGAAGCTCAACTGGTACGCGTGCAGGAACTGGCGCTTCAGCGTGATACCGCGCGGCATAGAACTGGTTCCGTACACGTTATCGCCGGAGACGGGATGTCCTATGGCCTGGAGATGCACCCTGATCTGGTGAGTGCGTCCGGTTTCGAGCTGCAAGAGTAACAGAGTGTGGCGCGAGAAGCGTTGCATAACACGAAAGTGCGTACGCGCCTCGCGGCTATCGACCGAGGTGATCGCCATCTGCTGACGATGGCGCGGATTGCGACCGATGGGGGCGTCGATACTCCCCTGGTCGAGCGAGACGATGCCTTCAACCAGGGCGAGGTAGCGCTTCACCACCTCGTGGCGCTGCATCTGTTCCACCAGGGCGGCCTGGGTGTGCGCGTTCTTCGCCACGATCAACAGGCCGGAGGTGTCGCGGTCCAGGCGATGCACAATTCCTGGCCGTATATCTTCCTCCACGACCATGCTATCTTGTAACGTGGGATAGCGTGCCAGCAGAGCGTTCACCAGCGTATCGTCGTAGTGGCCAGGCGCGGGATGCACCACCATACCGGCAGCCTTGTTTACGATCAAGAGATCGTCGTCTTCATAGACGATATCGAGGGGCAGCGCCTGTGGCCTGACCTCTTTTGACGGCGCGGAAGGCATGGCGCGTAGGACCTGCACTTCATCATTGTTGCGCAGCAGATAGCCGGGCTTACTGACGCGACCATTGATGAGTACCGAGCCAGCTGCGATAAGCTGCTGAACAGTGGTGCGGGAGAGATTATCTAGCGCGAGCACCAGATAGTGGTCGAGGCGCTGTCCCACCTGTTCGGGCGACACGCGCCATGTTGAGTCGGCATGTAGATCAGCGTTTGACATCTTGCCCCGTGGTGCGGAGCGTTCCGCTCGTTGTGGAGGCCGTCGCCGTATCCTCTTTCTTATCGCGCCGGAAGCCACTGAGCAGGACAAGCACGAAGAGCAGGAAAACGCCGACAGAGATACAGGCATCGGCGATGTTGAAGACGGCGAAGTAGTAGTTGATTTCAGGGATGCGGAAGGAGATAAAGTCCGTCACCACGCCGCCATTATGCGCCCGGTCGATCAGGTTGCCGAGGGCCCCACCGATGATCATGCCGAAGACGATCTTATAGATGAGCGGGCCTGAATTAAGGATGCGGATATAGAGATAAGCTACCACGCAGATTGCCGCCGCGATGAAGACGACGAGCACGGCCTGGTTGGCGAAGACGCCGAACGCCGCGCCGCTGTTCTGGATATAGTCTAGCACCAGATAGTGGCCGATGATCGGAATCGTCTTTCCGTTGCCCGGTGGGCTCATGTGTGCCACCACCAGAGATTTCGTCCACTGGTCAAGCACGATGACCAGCACGACAATGAACAATGCTATAGCATCATAGATACGCGCGCGCCCGGCTGTCACGATTTTTCGCCCCTCTCTCTCAACGATCGCTGGAATACGGCTATTGTATCACAGAGTTATTCACCTGTCACTTTTTCTCGGCAAGCGCGCCTCAAAAATCGAGTACCTTGCCCTTGTCTTTCAGATGTACTTAAAGTACTATGTAATTGGAGTTTGTATTCAGCAGAAGAAAAGAATATCGGGATCTTTAATACAATCCAATCGTTGTACATCGTTCCGTAGCAGAACTGGTAACATGGTCAAGCCGGATACAACGCGCTACCTTTCCTGCGTCCGGCCCTCACAACAAGAAGAGGTCTCTATGGGAGCTGAAGTCAACGCGCACTCACCAGAACCAACCCCTCAAGAAGCACAGGCAACACTCCACTTAGCATTGCAGGCCGCCAGAGAGCGTCAGGCATGCGCAAATCAAGGTTTCTTTGACCACCCTCACCGTACCTGTGACATAGAACAAGAGATACAATGCCTCTCGCCTCAAACAGGCATGCCCGTAAGCGCCGAGGCCCTTATCGCCTCCAATGCGCTCCCCGGCGCGCGTTTCGATACCGTCACCTCTATTGTCGAATACGATGCCGGAGATATCGTGTTCCTCGAACGCGATGCGCTCAGCGAGCTCTACTCCTCGCTCCGGCAGCGCACACGGCGCATCCAGCAAGCTCTGGTCGCTTCGGGTGAGGATGCGATCGTCGTCCCCATCGGCGTGCAGCCGCTAGTAGAGTCCAACACCTGGCCGCAATGGATCGTGCCCCAGCCGGGGATGCGACGGCGCTACCACCTGATCGATCTGGCGACGCGGCGAGAGAATCCATATGGAGCTATCAACATCAAGAGCCCGGATGGACGGAAGAGCTTCACAGATGCGGCCTCGTATATGGCGGTGATGATGCGCTGCGCGGGCACGCAGTTTCATATCTCGGAGCGCAATGTCGAGGACGCGCTCGAGGCTTACAACACCTCCATCCATATCGCGCCGATTATGAGCGCTCTCTTCGGCAACTCTCCCTTCATTGGCGGCATTGACTCTGGAAGAACAAGTACGCGCACCGCGCTCTTTCTGCAAGGAGAGCCCTTGCGCGCCGGACTACCACCTCCGGCTACTACGCTCTATCAGTACTACGAGCAACAGCTTGCACGCGCCCTGCCACCGTTTGTCGTAACAGATGATGCACAGCGGGCGCTGACGCTCCTGCACGGGACGATGCATACGACCTCGCGCATCCAGGTCGATATGCTCGCTGGCACGATCCGCAACGAGTTTCGCTGCATCGATGCCCAGTCACCGTTCCGCTCTATGCAGGCGTTCCTGCTCACGCTTGGCGCCACCGATGGCCTGCGAGGACGCACGCTGGCGACCTACGCAGAGTCACGCTACAATCTGCGCAGCGCCGTATGGGGACTCTCCGCGCCGATGTGCCTGCAGGGGAGGGCGACAACGGCCCGAGCAGTGGCAAGAGAGCTCGTTGCTCTTGCACTGACGACGCTGCAGAGAAACGGGCTGTGCGGGCTGGGACGCGAGTTCCTGACGCCGCTGCTAGAGAACGAGCTTGAGCACGGGAGAACACAGGCGGATTTGCTGAGGGCGCGCGTGAACGGCGAGGTAGAGCGCGGACGCCCCTGGTGCGAGGCCGTGGTCGAGGCGATGCTCGCCTGTAACGCGGCGAGCCTCTAGACATCGCCTGGACACAGTATGACAAGAAGGGAAGGGCAAAAGCTGCCTCTTCCCTTCTTTTAGCAAACGGGAATATTTTTAGAGGCACCATTGTTTTCCCTTGTAGAGAAACTGTGTTTTCCTCCTTAACGAGAAAACACCGCTTCTAATAGAGACTATCAGTTAGCAATCATTGTTCCCTTTCTCAAAAATGATCCGCCCACCAGGTATAGAGTTCGTAGCTTTCGTGCTTTTTCTTCCCTTGATGACAATACAATACACCGGTTGTATGTAACGTCGGTTTCACTCCCCATGAGACGAGAAGGGACTACTCACCATGAATGCTCAAATAGGTAGACTCGAAAATGCTGATACATATTGCCATTCGGTGCCCTTATACCGAATGGGACCCTACTCTACGAAAGGAGGAGAGGCGTATGTCGGTACCCATGCCGCGATCGATAGTACGCAGAGATGGACACGCTCCTCTTCAGGAGTCTGAGGAGATCAGGGAGCCTGCCGCCAACATTCCCCGGCGCGCTTCGCGCCTGCGCCTGATAGAGACACCGGAGACCGAGGAGATGGAGCCCGGACGGACCGATGTCGACCGTCGTCCGCGCAACAGACGTGCTCCGGCACGACAGCAGAGGGGCGTGCACTGGCTCCTGCTGGTTGGCATCGGTATGACGCTGGCGGTTGTGCTCTACCTGTTCGGGGCGCTGTTGTGGACGTGGGGCGTAGGCATCCACGATAACTGGACGTATGGGACAACGCGCACATACCACCTGGAAGCCGTGATTGGGGATAGCGATTCGATCACTCACCCAACGCATTTTGTGGCGATGAACCTGCACGGGCAGATCGACATCATCGAGCTGCCGGGCGGAGATGCCACGCATGCAAAGATCTATCCAGGTCCGCATCTGCCATGGAATAACGCCGATAAGGCAGTCGTCACACTGGAAGTAAAGGACGTGAACGGTGATCATCGTCCCGATCTGGTCATTCACGTTCGAGGCGAGCCAGATCTCTTCTTCCAGGAACCTGCCGCCACATTAGTGATGCTCAAGAGCGCATCCGGCTTCCAATCAATGATCCAGGAACCATCCTAGCAAAAGAGCGTGGATGGACGGTGAAAAGGCTTCACCAGTCCATCCACGCTTTTTTCAATACAATAGTTCCCGCTTAGATCGTGTTCGAGTCGTATAGCTCTTCCCGGCTGAGGTTGCGCTGCTCCAATCGCTCCTGGTCCTCCACACAGCGAGAGGCCCAGGGGATCGCCTCCAACCGCTTCTCAGGGATAGGCTTGCCACATTCGACGCAGTAGCCATAAGTCCCGTCCTCGATCCGCTTGAGAGCAGCCTCTACCTCGGTCAACAGCGCCCGCTCGTTGACAGCGATAGCCTGTTCCTGCTGCGTCTCCAGAAAATCCACCGCGGTCTCTTCGAAATCCTGGGGCCCCTCGCTGGCCTCGATGGGATCAACGGGCTCCGGATGGGCCTCGGTGAGATCTCTTATCCGCTGCTTGAGCTCCGCGCGCTTCGCTTCGAGACGTTCTTTCATCTTCTGTATATCAATAGCCATGCCAGATCTCCTTTCTACACACTGCCTTCCTAAACATTCATTTTACCAGATGACCGAAGCAATGCCAAATATTCAATAGATTGCTGTCGTAGGGGCCATTGTTCATGAGTTACCAGATTTTTGTTTTATATGTTATGCTAGAAGTGCACAGACACGCTACAAACTACACAACGAGGATAAAGAGATGACTACACCACACACGCCACAACAACCGGGCCGCGAACCTGAAGAGCAGGTCGCACACGATGAGCAGCTCACAAATCCTGAGATAGAGCCAGGCATACCATCGATCTTTAGCGATTTCGACCTCTACCTGTTTGGGCAGGGGAGGCACTACCACATCTACGATAAGTTCGGCGCGCAGCTCCGCACGGTCAATGGAGTCGCGGGCGTCAATTTTGCGCTCTGGGCGCCGAATGCACGCACCGTCTCGGTGATCGGCGACTTCAACGGCTGGAATCGCTCGGAGACGCCTATGCAGCGCCGCCACAACGACCTGGGCGTTTGGGAGTGCTTTGTGCCGGGACTCCGGGCCGGCGAGGTCTACAAGTACGCCATCTATTCTCGCTTCAACAACTACACGGTCGATAAGACCGATCCCTATGGCTTTTTCACCGAACTGCGCCCCAGGACAGCCAGCATCGTCGCCGATATCCATCAACACACCTGGCAGGACGAGGCATGGCTGCAACGGCGAGAACAGTTTCGGCCGCTCAGCGAGCCCATCTCTATCTACGAGGTCCACCTGGGTTCCTGGCGCCACATTCCAGAGCGGCATCAGGAAGGCGCCGACGAAGAAGATCGCTTTATGACCTATCGCGAGCTGGCGCATGCCCTGGCAGACTATGTGAAAGACCTGGGCTTTACGCATATCGAGCTGCTGCCCATCACCGAATATCCTTTCGACGGCTCCTGGGGCTACCAGGCGACGGGCTACTTTGCACCAACCAGCCGTTACGGTACGCCGGAGGATTTCCAGTATTTCGTCGACTACATGCACCAGCAGGGCATCGGCGTCCTGCTCGACTGGATCCCCTCGCACTTCCCCAAAGATGGGACGGCCCTGAGCTACTTTGATGGGACACATCTCTACGAGTACTCCGATGCGCGCAAGGGCGAGCACAAACAGTGGGGTACGTATGTCTTCGATTATGGGCGCAGCGAGGTGCGCAACTTCCTGATCGCTAGCGCGCTCTTCTGGCTGCGCGAGCATCATATCGATGGCCTGCGCGTCGATGCCGTCGCTTCGATGCTCTACCTGGATTATATGCGCGAGCATGGCGAGTGGTCACAGAATCATTACGGCGGTCGCGAACACCTGGAAGCGGTGGACTTCCTGCGCCAGTTCAACGAGGCGGTTTACGGACAGGTGCCCGGCACGATCACCATCGCCGAGGAATCGACGGCATGGCCGCTGGTCTCGCGTCCAACCTACGTCGGCGGGCTAGGCTTCACGCTTAAGTGGAACATGGGCTGGATGCACGATATGCTGGAATACATGCACCTGGACCCCATACATCGCCGCTATTACCACAACAATATCACCTTCTCGCTCATGTACGCCTTTTCGGAGAACTTCGTCCTGCCGCTCTCACATGACGAGGTTGTGCATATCAAAGGCTCGATGATCAACAAGATGCCGGGCGATTTGTGGCAGAGGTTCGCCAATCTGCGCGCCTTCTATGGCTATATGTGGGGTCATCCGGGCAAGAAGCTGCTCTTTATGGGCGGCGAGTTCGGACAATGGAGCGAGTGGAACTACAAGGAGAGCCTCGATTGGCATCTGATCGCGCCGCCCAGCGATCCACGTCACGCGCAGCTTCTCGACTTTATGCGCGACCTGAATCAGCTTTACCAGCGCGAGCCTGCGCTGAACGTTCTCGATAACGATGGTGCGGGCTTCTCCTGGATAGATCCACATGATTCGGACAATAGCGTCATCTCGTTTATGCGCTTCAGTACAGATGCGCAGGACACACTGATCTACGCGTGCAATTTTACCCCGGTGCCGCGCTATGGCTACCGTCTCGGCGTGCCACAGCCCGGCGAATACTACGAGGTCCTCAACAGCGACGCCGGGCGCTACGGCGGTAGCGGCCTGCTCAACGGCCAGCCGATGCCGAGCGGTCCCGTCTACTGGCAATCGTGTCCGCACTCTATTATGCTGACGCTGCCACCACTGGCGACGGTTGTTCTGAAGAGGCGCGCTGATTATAATCCCGTACCACCCAATACCCTTCAATAATGTAGGAGCGCAATTTATAAGCCCGCCGCATTTCATACGCCCATCGCGTTCCACGAGTTTGAAGCGTTTTACAGGCTTGAACGCGGCGGGCTTATAAATTGCGCTCCTACATCGTATTGTCATCTGACGTGTAAACTGCGTCAACTACATCATATTGGCACAACCAGCTTCTTGCAGAGAGCGCAGCAGGTATTTTCATTCCCTACTTTTTAGAAGAGACACAAGCAACACAGTTCGGTAACAGTAACGAGAATATCTCACATTTTGATAAGAAGTTCTCAATTCGTCTAGATTTCTATAAATCAGATTTGATGCTATAATGGAATAGCTTCATAGAAATGTAGTGTACGCGGAGGAGAGACAGCGATGTCGGCAGTTCCAATGTCTGTTGAGGTGTTTTGCTCATATGCGCACGAAGATGTGGCCTGGCTGGACAAACTGGAGACGCATCTGAGCTTGCTCAAGCGACAAGGGCTGCTCTCGCCGTGGCATGATCGGCTCATCGTCCCCGGCACCAACTGGGCACAAGCGATCGACACCCGCCTGGAAACTGCCTCCGTCATTCTGCTGTTGATTAGTGAGCATTTCTTCGCCTCCGACTACTGCGTTGGCATCGAGATGAAGCGGGCGCTTGAGCGGCAAGAAGAAGGTTCTGCGGTCGTGATCCCGATTTTGATCAGTGAGGTCAATTGGCGCAACACACCATTTATGCACTTGCAAGCCTTACCCATCAACGCCAGACCACTGACAACATGGCCGGATGAAGCGATGGCCCTGCTCGATATCGCTGCTGGCATCCAGCGGGCCGTTGAGGCACTCCTGGCAGACGGTTCTCCTCGGGCTGCCTTCCCGCTCGTCCAGAACATTCCCTACCCACGCAATCTCCTCTTCCTGGGACGTAAGAGCGAACTGGCACAGGTGCGTTCTCACCTGCAAAGGGATCAGACAATCACGCTCTCACAACCACAGGCGATTAGCGGTCTGGGGGGCATTGGCAAGACCCAACTCGCTCTAGAGTATGTCTATCATTATCGACACAACTATCAGGCAGTGCTGTGGGCACAGGCCGACACTCGTGAAACGCTCACCGCGTCGTACCTTACCATTGCGACCTTGCTCAACCTGACACAGAAAGATGCGCAGGAGAGTGTTCATGTCATCACAGCCGTTAAAGAGTGGTTATACACCTCTAGAGGCTGGTTACTTATCCTGGATAATGCCGATGATCTGGAACTGGCGCGCGATTTTCTGCCCCCTTGCAGTGTGAGAGGACATGTGCTCCTCACTACACGTGCGCAGGCAATGGGCCGTTTCGCTCGTCGAATAGAGGTAGATATCTTACCAGCCGAAGAGGGAACACTCTTCCTGCTCCGTCGTGCTGGTTTGCTTGCTCCCCATGCCAAACTTTCACAAGTCGGTCAACAGGAACAGGATATAGCGCGCAGCATCTATACAGAACTCGGGGGATTGCCGCTGGCCCTCGATCAAGCAGGGGCGTATATCGAAGAAACGGGATGCAGTCTCGCTTCGTATCAGCGCCTCTACAAAGATCGTCGCGCTGATTTGCTTGCCGAACGTCGTGGGCGATCAGTGGATGATCATCCATTGCCGGTAGCAACCACCTGGTCGCTTTCCTTTCAGAAGGTAGAGCAGGCTTCTCCTACGGCTGCTGACCTCCTGCGACTCTGTGCATTCCTGGCCCCCGACGCGATCCCTGAAACAATCATCACGAAGGGGGCACGGCATCTTGGTGCCAATCTTGCCAGCGTTGGCGCAGACCCTTATTTGCTCAATAAGGCTATCGGTGTTCTGCGTAACTACTCCCTGCTCTCGCGCGATGCCGGGTCCCTGCTCTCGGTACATCGGTTAGTCCAGGCAGTATTTAAGGATCAGATGAATACACAAACCAGACGCCAGTGGGTAGAGCGAGCAGTGCAGGCAGTGAGTGAAGCTTGCCCAGATGTGCATGAGGTGAGAGAGTGGGACGCCTGTGAACGCTGGTTGCCTCATGCGCTGATCTGTGCTGAGTGGGTCGAACAGGAAAAGATCGTTTCTAGAGAAGCCGCAAATATGCTCTTACAAATAGGGCGCTATATGCATGAACGCGGCAAATATAGCGAGGTAGAGCAATGGTACCTGCAGAGTCTGGAGATACGAAAGTCCATCCTGGGTCCTGCTCACCTCGACGTAGCTGATGTCCTTTGCCGTCTGGCCAATCTCTATTCTGAGCGCGGCAAATATGCGGAGGCCGAGCAACTGTACCAGGAGAGCCTGGGGATACGAGAGCCTCTGCTGGGTCCTGATGATCTCGACGTAGCCTCCATCCTGAATAATCTGGCAATTCTCAGGAAAGTGGGAGGCAAGTACGAAGAGGCGGAGCGGCTCTACAAGCGGAATCTGGACATTCGGGAACGGAGCCAGGGGCCTGAGCATCTTGAGGTAGCGCAGGCTCTCAATAATCTAGGCGTGCTGTATGCGGAGTATGGTAACTATGAGGATGCGGAGCCGTTGTTTCGACGCAGCTTGCGCATCCGACAACGGCAGCTTGCGCCTGAGCATCCCGATATCGCTCAGTCTGCTGGCAACCTTGCGAACCTCTTGACAACGCGAGGCAACTACGAGGAAGCGGAGTCGTTGTACCAACGTGGCCTGATGATTTTGGAACGGAGACAAGGGCACGAGCATCCCTATGTAGCGTATGTTCTCAACGGCCTTGCTATTCTCTGCATGAAGCAAGGGAGATACTCTGAAGCAGAAGAGGGCTTCCTGCGCAGCAAAAACATCTGGAAGCAGTATCTAGATCCCCAGCACCCCCAGATTGCTTATGCTATCAACAATCTGGCACTCCTTGCGAAAGTGCAGGGCAAGTATGAAGAGGCGGAGCAACTGTACCAGGAGAGCCTGGATATCTTTGAGCAGCGCCTGGGACCTGGACATCCTCATACTCGCACGTGTGCTATCCAGTTTGCTGATACCCTCACTACCCTGGCGCAATTCTTACAAACTCAGGATGCATATGAGGAGGCGACGATCAAGCACCAGCAGCGCCTGAGAATCTTAGCCCGACAGGGCCTCTCTGAACTTTGATGGCGCTCATCCCTTTCACCACTTCCCACATATGCTATCCTTGATATACTATCCCCAGAAAGGATAGTGTCCAACGTTCACCCTAAAATAGTGAACGCTTCCTGACCCGTCATCCTCGAAACTGGCAGAACGAGAGAGAGGAACA
>DAOTTD010000384.1:0-3956 GCA_034438015.1 Ktedonobacteraceae bacterium
GCATGTGCGGATGCGCTAGAGCGTGTGCTGGGAGCGCCAGCGGGTTGCTTGCAGTATGCTACGCGCGAAGAACTTGAGGTGTGGCTGGTCCCGCCCACACCTCCGAAGGAAGAATAGGAGCTGTGAACACGCGTGAGCAGAGCGACACGAGAAACATCCCACGGGTGAAGAGCCACTATCGGAGTGTAAAACCGATCTACTAGACAGGAAGAAGAAGTATGAACGAAGAAGCACCGATCATTTCAGGAGATTTCGACGCAAATACTGAACAGGATAGCCCTCTTGTGTTAGCACTGGATGATGTCTCTGCCGGAATTTCGCGCGTAGGAGGCAAAGGATCTTCACTGGCACGACTGGCAGCAGCCGGTCTGCCGGTGCCTCCCGGTTTTCACATTACGACGGCTGCCTATCGCCTGTTTGTTGCCAGGTATAGACTGCAAGAGCAGATTCTTGCAGCCGTCTCGACGGCCTCGCCCGATCAGCCCATAACGTGTGACGCGGCTGCACAGACGATTGCCACGCTCTTTGCAGAGCACCCCATGCCCAACGAGGCGGCTTCGGCGATCCGTCAGGCATACATCAGGCTGGGTGGAGGTGACCTGCCGGTCGCCGTTCGTTCCTCTGCTACCGCTGAAGATCTCCCGGATCTCTCGTTTGCCGGTCAGCAGGAAACCTACCTCAATATGCATGGCGAAGCTCAGATACTCGACGCCGTGAAACGCTGCTGGGCCTCGTTGTGGACCGCCAGAGCCATTAACTACCGCATCCGCAACCACATCGCGCCCACAGAGGTGAGCCTGGCCGTCGTGGTGCAGCAACTGGTTCCTGCCGATGCTGCTGGTATCATGTTTACTGCCAATCCGGTGACTGGTGGACACGACCAGATCATGATCAATGCCGCCTGGGGACTGGGCGAAGCTATTGTCGGTGGGCTGGTGACTCCTGATACCTTCGTTCTCGACAGAAAGAACTGGACCATCACCACTGCCGATATTGCTGAGAAGGATGTGATGACCGTTCGCACGCCCGAAGGCACGCATGAAGAACCTGTCCTTACAGATCGGCGCAGCCAACCCGCACTCAGTTCGGCTCAGGCGGCGGAACTGGCTCGCATGGGGGTGCGCATCGAAGAGCTTTATGGACAACCGATGGATATCGAGTGGGCCCTCTCTGCTGATCGCTTCTTCATTCTTCAGGCACGTCCGATAACTACCTTGCATCACAAGAACCAGGGAATCGACGCGTGGAACGATAGCCTGACTCTTGATTGCCTGTGGACAAGAGGAAACGTTGGTGAAGCTGTTCCTGATGTCGTGACACCTTGCTCCAGGTCGCTTCTCAACCTCTTCTTCGCTGATATGATGCCGACACTGTTCATCGGAGACTATTCGCCGGTAGGCTACATCGGCGGACGACTGTACATGAACCTGAGTCTGATGATGACGATATTTGCAGCAATTGGCATGAAGCGCAAGCGCCTTTTTGAGGCCGTTGGCGATATCTTCGGACGTGTCCCCGACGACCTGGAGATTCCGCTGCTTCCGGTGTCGCGCTGGACCGTGTTGCGAACGATGCTACCAGCAACGCTGCGGAACAGGCGGCGTATACATGACAATGTCAAAAAGCTCCCTGCCTTCCTGGCAACAGCATCAGCACGCTGCGAAGAGCTGCTGACCCGCATTCAGACCACATCCAGTCCCACGGCCTTGACGACGCTCTGGCAGGACGAGCTGGAACCATACCTTCACGAGTGTAACTACATGCTGGAGGCTGGCAGCAAGAGCGATGGTGGTGCATTCATCAGGATAAGAAATACGCTGCGGAAGCTTGTGGGCGAGGCCGATACCAATGCGCTGCTCCTGGCAACGGACTCCGGGACGAACCAGTTAGCCAGCCTGGGACCTTTGCAGGGCCTGACACAATTGATGCATGGCAAGATTGACCGCGCGACCTTTACCCGCCAGTATGGTCACCACAGCCCGCATCTGTTCGAGATCTCTTACCCACGCTCGGCTGAGGACCCGCATTGGATCGATCAGCAACTCGCCGGATTGCGCGCCGCACCAACGGATATCATGACGCTGCTCGCCCGCCAGAAAGAGGCGCAGGAGGCGGCGTGGGACCGTTTCCAGCGTCGCTACCCACGCCAGGCAGCGCAGATGCGTAGCAAGATCGCCAGCGCGAGAAGAGAGACTCATGAGCGTGAGGCGACGCGCTCTGAGCAGGCTCGCGCCTTCTGGCCGCTGCGGGCCTTTGTCCTGCGAGCAGGTGCGTTGACCGGTTATGGCGAAAAGCTCTTTTTCCTCTCGCTAGAAGAGATCCTGGCCCTGCTCAAAGGCGACGATACCGCTCTTGCTGCTGTTCCAGAGCGTCAGGCAATCTACGCTGGCTATTGCGCGCTGCCCTCTTACCCTGCGCTGATTCGTGGACACTTCGATCCGTTTCAGTGGGCCGCAAACCCCCAACGACGCAGCGATGTGTTCGATGCCAGCGGCAAGAGCGTCCCTGAGAGCGATGCGGTGACCGGTTTTCCTGGTGCACCTGGTATCGTTGAAGGCCGTGCACGCGTGATCCTCACGGTCGAGGAGGGCGAGCAGTTGCAGTCCGGCGAGATCCTGGTAACAACGCTCACGAACATCGGCTGGACGCCGCTCTTCCCACGTGCAGTCGCGGTCGTCACCGATGTGGGCGCGCCGCTCTCACATGCGGCTATCGTGGCGCGCGAGCTGGGCATCCCCGCCGTGGTCGGCTGCGGCAACGCGACGATGCGCCTGCATACCGGCGATTGGCTGCGCGTCAACGGCGAGCTGGGCACGGTCGAGATCCTACAAGTCGCTCACGCGGTACAGCCTCTGGCTTGATGGCTGGATTTCTGTATGTCGTACTCAGCCGTCAGGAACAACGGTGTTGAAAGAATGTGCATCCAAACGAAGGAGGAAACGGTCGCCCACCACATCAATGACGACTTCCACCTGTTCGCTGAAGGGATTCGCACAGACCACCACTCTCGAGCGATCGGGAGTGTGGAATGCCAGCGCATTCCCACTCCATGGTCCTTGCAGGTCAAGGCGTACTGAGCCAGGAGCAACGAAATGGGCGAGGTGTTTCATGACGTAGAATTCCGGATTGTAGGTCACCGTCTGCCGGGTCGTGTCTACGGTGATCATGCTGTTTTGGGTCCAGCCCCAGGTGCTGCGCCCACCGGGTGGCAGCACCATGTTCCAGTAAACGTATCCATTCACCCCGTTGCTCAGATAGTGGTGCAACTGGGTAAACACGTAGTGGGCGTAATCCCACGTGTTGTTCCCATCGCCGCATTCGCTCTCGGTCTGCAGGAGCCGAAGAGCTGGCCAGCTTTGATGCGTCCGCTGCACCGCCCCTTTGCCTGCCCATTGATACCCGATCCCAGAGACAAAGGCCCGGGCGCGCGCATCAACCAGGATCGTGTGCGCCCATGCGTCATAGTCAGGACGTTCAATCGTCCCCGCCCAGATCTCGCAGGCCAGGTCAGCCTCACGAAAGCGTGGGCCAAGATAATCGCGGATGAAGTCCCGCATTTTCGCCCCTGTCCAGACGCACGAGGGAAACTTCTGGTCCGAGTTCGGCTCATTCTGGATGTGCAACTGATGGACCGGAAGCCCCACCGCTTGATAGGCCTGTACGAATCTGAGCAGATACAGCGCGTATGCCTCAAGAATCTCCGGCTCCCAGCGCAACACTCCATAGTTGTAGACGCGCGGCTGCTTCATCCAGGTGGGGGGACTCCATGGTGAGGCGAACAGGCTGAGATCCGGCTGGATTGACATAGCCGCCCGTACATACGGGATGAGATAGCGCTGGTCGCGCGCGATCGAAAACTGTTCCATCGCCACGTCGCCGTCATGCTCATTGTGGCTGTACCACTCCAGGGCGTAATCACTGGCCCCGATCGGGACGCGGCACAGGCAATAGCCGCA